>VBAO01000006.1 GCA_005883865.1 Candidatus Segetimicrobium genomatis | reverse complement strand
GGGACGGGGAACAACCGCGGGGTCATCCTGGGCATCTTCCTGGTGCTGGTCTTCTTCCAGGAGGTCACCCGGTTTCTCCCGGAGATCCCGGGACACCCCGATTTCGGTCCCGCCGCCCGGGAAATCATGATCGGCATCTTGATCCTCGTCGTCCTGCGCTGGCGCCCCCAGGGGATCCTCCCGGAGCCCCGCGCCAGAGATCGAGACCGCAGCCTTCCGGTGCGGTCCGTCGCCGGCTCCGCCGTGCCCGGGACCGGGGCGGGCGGGTGAGGGGTGCCGGCGCTGCTGGAAGTGCGCGATCTATGGAAGAGCTTCGGCGGCGTGCGCGCCGTGCGAGACTGCACCTTCGACGTCGAGGCAGGCTCGATCACCGGCCTCATCGGACCGAACGGCGCGGGCAAGAGCACGGCGATCGACCTGATCTCGGGCTTCCTCGAGCCCGACGCCGGCGTGATCCGGTTCGCCGGCCTGGACGTCGGGGGGTGGCCGGCCTACCGCGTCGCCCGGCAGGGGCTCGTCCGCACCTTCCAGGCCTCGCGCGTCTGGGCGGGACTCACGGTGATGGAGAACATGCTGCTCGCGGCGCCGGCGGCGGGACGGGAGACGGTCTGGCGGGCGGTGTGGACCGCCGCGCAACTCCGCGAGGCCGAGGACGCCGATCGCATCCAGGCGCGGGCGATCCTCGGCGACTTCGGGCTGCTGTCCTTGAAGGACGACCCGGCCGGCAACCTGAGCGGCGGGCAGAAGCGGCTCCTGGAGATCGCTCGAATCTTCCAGGCCCGGCCGCGCATGGTGCTCATGGACGAGCCGCTCACCGGGGTCAACCCGGTGCTGGGGGTCCGCATCGGGGACGGCATCAAGAGCCTCGTGGCCGCGGGGATGACCGTGCTGATGGTTGAGCACAACCTCCCCTTTGTCGAGCGGGTCTGCGGGACGGTCGTCGTCATGGCGCTGGGCCGGCCGATCGCCCACGGGCCCCTGGACGCGCTGCGGTCGGATCCCGCAGTCGTCGATGCCTACCTCGGGCAGGTGGTGGCCAGTGTCTAGCGGCCCGGTCCTGGTCACCCGGGGGCTCACGGCGGGATACGGCGGCCCGCCCATCATCCAGGACATCAGCATCGAAGCGACCCCCGGCCGGGTCACCGCGATCGTCGGCCCGAACGGAGCGGGGAAGTCGACGCTGCTCCGGACGATCACGGGGGTCATTCGCCCGCAGCAGGGGCAGGTGCTGCTCGATGGGGAGGACGTCACCGGCCTGGCGCCCGAGCAGTTGATCCGCAAGGGCATCGCCTACGTCCCGCAGGTGCAGAACGTGTTTCCCACCCTGACCGTACACGAAAATTTGGAGATGGGCGGATACACGCGGACCTCCGGGCTCCGGGAGCGGATCGACCAGCTGTACGCGACGTTCCCGGATCTCCGCGCGGCGATGAAGCGGCCGGCGCGCACCCTGAGCGGCGGCCAGCGCAACATGCTCGCCATGGCGCGCGGGCTGATGGTCGACCCCTCCGTGCTGTTGCTCGACGAGCCGAGCACCGGCCTCTCGCCCCGGTTCATCGCCGCCGTCTGGGAGCGCATCCGGCTGGTGTGCAGCACCGGGGTTGCGGTCGTCGTGGTCGAGCAGAATACGCGGCAAACCCTGGCGCAGGCGGCGTGGGCGTACGTCATGGTGCTCGGGAAGAACCGTCTGGACGGTCCGGGGCCCGACCTGCTCCGCGATGAGGAGGTGGTGAATCTCTACGTCGGCCGGTTGACGTAAGGCCCGCGCCGCGGCGCGGCAGCGAAGATCGCATGAAGATCATAGATGGAAAGGGGGGCCTGCATGATGTCCATACGTGGTGGGCGGAACTCGATGATGCTCGTGGCGGTCGCGCTCGCGGCGGCCCTGCTCGTCGCCGTGCCGGGAGGGACCGCGCCCGCCCCGATCTCGTTCGGGGTGCTGGCGGCGATGACCGGGGTCCATGCCGACGTCGGCGCCGCGATCCTGGAGGGAGCCCGGGTGGCGCAGCGGGCGATCAACGATGCGGGCGGAATCCTGGGCCGGCCGATGGAGATCCATCTGGCCGACACGCAGAGCGACGCCGCGGACGCGGTGCCGGCGGAGAACAAACTGATCGGCGCCAACCGGATCGTCGTTCAAATCGGCCCCACGAGCACCGAGCTGTTCGCCGTCCGGCCGATCATCGACAACAACCGGGTGCCGATGATCTTTCTCGGCGGGACCACGGTGTTCGACACCAATACGGACAATTGGATCTGGCGGCCGAACCCTTCCGACTCGCAACTGAGCGTGGCGATGGCGGTGTACGCGATCAAGAAGGGCTTCAGGAACGCGGCGCTGGTGTTTTATACGGACATCACGAATGAGACGCTGAAGGCCCCCATCGTGAAGACCTTCCAGAAGCTCGGGGGCAAGATCGTGGCCGACGTGAAGCTGACGGCGGGCCAGACGTCGTACAGGTCCGAGGTCGAGCGCGTCGTGAGCGCGCATCCGGACGTGATCTTCACCCAGACCGATCCGGGGACCGCGGCCGTGATGTACGCGAACTTCAAGGAGCTGAACAACCTGGCCGTTCCCATGATCGGGACGGATCTCACGGCGGGCAGCAACTACATCAAGTCGGTCACCCCCGCCGTGGCGCACCAGGTTCTCGTGTCCCTCGTCGGGTCGACGCCGCCCGGCGGCGCGGCCGACGCGTTCAACGCGCTGTATGCGAAAGTCTACACGCATCAACCGCTCGAGAGCGCCAACTACGCGTACGATGGGACGCTCGTGATGGCGCTGGCGATCCAGAAGGCCGGGAGCCTGGACCCCGAGAAGATTGTCCAGTCCATCCCGATGGTCACCAATCCTCCGGGCGTGGTCGTCTACAATTATCAGGACGGGCTTGCCGCGCTCACGGCAGGCAAGAAGATCAAATTGTACGGGGCGAGCGGGCCGCTCGTCTTCGACAAGTTCCACAACGCCTACGGACCGTTCGATGTGGTCCAGGCGGGGTTGGACGGGAAGCTCGTCACGCTCATGACGATCTCCGCGGACGAGATCCAGAAGTCCGCCCAATAACGATCGAGTGCGATTCCGCCGCGCGCTCGGCGTTGGCGTCTCGCGCGGCCGCGGCGGAATCCACGACACCAGGCGAACGGGAGGATTGTCCCTGATGAAGACGGGAACCGCGGTCAAGCGGACAGACGCACACCTGAAGAAGGACCTCGCCCTCGGGTACCGGATCATCGCCCATGAGGGCCAGGCCCACGCCATCATCGGCATCCTGGCGGCGCGCGCGCCGGGCGAGCCCGCGTTCTGGATCAAGTCCATGTACCATGGGCTGGACGAGATCACGCCGGGATTTGGACTGATGCGGATGGATCTGGACGGCAAGGTGCTGGAAGGCGACTACCCCGTGCACGGCGAGTGGTCGCTCATGGCGGAGATCTTCCGCGGGCGGGATGATATCGGCGGGATCGTGCACACCCACGCGCCGTACATCTGCATGCTGATGGCCGCGGACCGGGAGGTCCAGCCCTACGACCAGTTCGGGGTGCTCACCCGAAAGGTCGCCTGGTTCAAGAAGACCCCCAACCGGGTCTACGCTCCTGAGCTGGCCCGGGAGGTGTCGAGGAGCCTCGGGAAGGCGAACGCCCTGTTCATGAAATATCACGGGATCATCACGGTGGGGCCGGACATCCGGAAGGCGGTGCTGGCGGCGTCGTTTCTGGAGCTGGCCGCCAAGCGGCAGGTCTTGAACGAGCAGGTGTCTGGCGCGAAGCCCATGGACAAGGCGACCGCCGACGACCTGGCGACCGACACCA
>VBAO01000005.1 GCA_005883865.1 Candidatus Segetimicrobium genomatis | reverse complement strand
CGAGGTGAATCACCGGAAACGGGACGGATGACCCGGCTCCCGCGCCCGGGGGGTGGAGGTCGAACAGGCCGGGCTGCGGCTCCCAGGTGGGCAGGAATCGTGGGAGGACAAACTCTCCCCAGTCCGGCGCGGGAAACTCCGCCACGACCCGCCCGTCCCGGACGGCGACCTCTCCACGCGCCACCACGCACTCGGGCGCCGGGTCGCGCAGGTCGGTCAGGATCACGATGTCGGCCCGCCGCCCTGGGCCGATCCCGCCGATCTCCTCGTCGAGTCCGAAGTACGCGGCGGGGTTGATCGTCGCCATCTGATAGGCGAGCACCGGCGGGACCCCCGACCGGATGGCCTGCCGGATCACGTGGCTCAGGTACCCCTGTTCCACGATCGTCACCGCCTCCGGACCGTCCGCGGTGAGCATCAGCCGCCCGGACCGCGCCCGCTCCTCGGTGATCGCCGGGGCAAGGAGGGGGAGGTCC
>VBAO01000004.1 GCA_005883865.1 Candidatus Segetimicrobium genomatis | reverse complement strand
AGCCCGGGGCGAGGATCCTGCCCGGCAGGCTCAGCACCTGGGTCTCGGGCCCCACCATGCCGCGGCCGCGGCCGACGTACGCGATCCGCCGCCCCTTGACCGCGACGTTGGCCGGATAGATCTCGCCGCTGTAGACGTTCAAGAGGGTCGCGCCGTCCAGGTACAGGTCGGCCGGCTCGCGGCCGCTCGCGACCGCCAGCAGCATCTTGAGGTCCTCCGCCGTCCGGGAGGTGCGTTTCATCGCCCTCCTCACCTCCGATCGCGCTGGGGGAGAATCCCCCGGGATCGTCGAATCCCGCGCGTATGCCGACGGCCACATGGAAGCCGCTCCTCGCCGAGGCGGTGGGGACCTTCACGCTCATCTTCATCGGCGCGGGATCGATCATCGCCAACGAGGCGTCGAGGGGGGCCAGCCCTCTTGCCAGCGCCCTGGCCCGCGGGCCGGCGAGCGCCGGCCTTCTCAACATCGCCCTGGCGCACGGGCTCGCGATCGCCGTGATGGTCTCCGCGCTCGGGGCCATCTCCGGCGGGCACTTCAACCCGGCGGTGACCTGCGGGTTCCTGGCCTCCGGGCGGATGAAGCGGGAGCAGGGGCTGAACTATATCGGCGCGCAACTGCTCGGCGCGACCCTGGGCGCCGTGGCGCTCCGCATCGGCTTCCCCGCGACATCGGCCGCCGCCGTCCACCTGGGGACCCCCGCGCTCGGCGCCGGGGTGGGGTTTGGGGTCGGGGTGTTCCTCGAGGCCGTCGGGACGTTTTTCCTCGTCCTGGTGGTGTTCGGCACCGCGGTCCACCCGCAGGCCCCTCGAATCGGCGGCCTCGCGATCGGGCTAACGATCACCATGGATATCCTCGCCTTCGGCCCGTTCACGGGCGCCGCGGTGAACCCGGCGCGCGCGTTCGGGCCCGCGCTCGTGAGCGGTGCCTGGGCCGGGCACCTGGTGTACTGGATCGGGCCGATCGCAGGCGGGGGTGCGGCCGGCTGGCTCTACTCGGCCGCCTACTTGGACGGGGCCAGGTAGCGCAACAGCGTCCGGACGCCGAACCCTGTGCCGCCGGACGGCAGGTAGGGCGCCGGCGGCGCGCTCTCCGCGAACGCCGGCCCGGCGATATCGAGGTGGGCCCAGGGCGTCGTCCCCACGAACTCGCCGAGAAACGCCGCCGCCCGTTCCGCACCGCCTTCACGCCCCGTGGCGGAATTCCTCAGGTCCGTGATCTCCCCGCGCATCGCCTCGAGGAACTCCTCGTAGAGCGGGAGCTGCCACATCTGTTCCCCGGCCTGCGCGGCCGCCGCGAGGAGCCGGTCCATCAGCGGCTGATGGTTCCCCATCACCCCCGCGGTCCAGTCCCCCAGGGCCACGACGCACGCTCCGGTCAGCGTGGCGAGGTCGATCAGCTCATCGGCCCCGGCGCGGATTGCGAACGCGAGCCCATCGGCGAGCACCAGCCGCCCTTCGGCGTCGGTGTTGGTGATCTCCACCGTGCGGCCGCCGAGGCCGCGCACGATATCGCCGGGCCGCGTCGCGGCGCCGCCGACCATGTTCTCGGTGGCGGCCGCGATGCCGAGGACCCGGTCGGTCACCCCGAGCTCCCGGAGGGCCCCCATCGCGGCGACCACCGCCGCCGCCCCCGCCATATCGCCTTTCATGGTCTTCATCCCGTCCGCCGATTTGATCGAGAGGCCGCCGCTGTCGAAGGTGATCCCCTTGCCGACGAGGCCGACGGTCCGCTTGGCGCCATCGGGCCGGTACTCCAGCACGATGAATTTGGGGGGCTGGGCGCTTCCCTGCGCCACCGCGGCGAACAGCCCCATCCCCATCGCCCGCGCCTCGTCGAGATCGATGATCCGGCAGTCGAGCCCTGCCGAGGCGGCGATCTCCCGGGCGATCTCGGCCAGGGCGGTGGGCGTGAGGACGTTGGCCGGCTCGTTGACGAGGTCGCGTGCGCGGCCGGTCGCGCGCACCGCCACATCCGCGGCCGCGATCGCCCGCTCGAGCGCCTTGCGGTCTCCGCGGCGGGCGATCACCGCGGTCTCGACCACGTCGGCCCCGTCTTCCGGCTTGCGGTACCGGTCGAATCTGTACGCCCCGAGCCCCGCTCCCTCCGCCACGGCGCGGGCCCACTCCTCGGGGGGGTGGCCCGCGCCTGGTCCCGCGCTCGTGGTGACTGCCACGCGGGCGGCGCGGAGGTCGCGCGCCCTGCGGGTCGCCGTTCCTCCGAAGCGGCGGAGGCGCTCGGGGGTGGGATCCCGACCAACGCCCACCAGCAGGATCCGGCGCACCGGTCCGTCCGGGCACTGGAGCAGCACGGTGCGATTGGGTTTTCCCGAGAAGCCCTCGGCCCTGGCGATCTCCGCCAGCCGTCCGCCTACCGCGCGATCCACGTCCCCGGCCTCCCCGACAAGGGCGCCCGGTTCGGCGACGGGGAGCGCAAGCAGGTCACAGGCGTACCGCTCGGGCGGTGTATCGGCCAGCAGAAGACGCATCGCGGCCCTCCTGGGGCGTGCCCACGGCGGGGCACATGCCTTGTCGATTGTAGCAGGAAACGTCCGCCCGAACGTTCTACCGGACGAGGTCGGAGACCCGAACGAGCTGGATCCCGGCTTCGTCAAACTCCGGCAGCATGGCGACGAGCACGCCGGCTGTGACCCTCCCGACATGCCCGATCGCGATCGCCTGGCCCCGCGCTTGTGCGAGGGCGATGAGGATCCGGAACTGCCCCCGCACGTACGCCTCCTCGTCCCGGTTGTCGAGAAACACCGCACGGGAGGCGGTGG
>VBAO01000526.1:1696-2706 GCA_005883865.1 Candidatus Segetimicrobium genomatis | reverse complement strand
AAGCCGTGGGGCCGAAAATCCCTCAGAATTCCAGGGCCCCGGTGGCTGGCCCCTGGTTGCAACCCGGCAAGAGGGCGGCAGGTAGAACGCTCGTACTCGTCCGGTTGATTCGCGGGCGCCTCGGAACGTCGAGAATCTGCTCTCAGCCATCCGCGTCCGCTCGGGCCCGGACGGATTCGCGCTCATCCCCCCCTTACCTCACTTCACAAGGACCCATGTCGGGTTCAATATCGAGAAGCCGAGCAGGCCCACGACCGCCGTGACAGCGACGAGCGCGGGATTACTGACCTTCCAGCGGGCCAGCCCCACGAGGCTTATGAGCACGATCATAGCCGTCAGCCAGTCGCCAATGGCAATCCTCCCGAGGAGCACCGCCGCTCCCAGGATCGTCCCGATGGCGGCAGCGTAGGCGCCCTTGACGAAGCCCCGCACGTTGGGGTTCCCCCGGTGGCGGATCAGCATGGGCGCCACAACCAGGACCAGTAGGAATGAAGGAAGGAAAATGCCCGCGGTGGAGATGAGCGAGCCCCAGAAGCCCGCGACGAGGTACCCCACAAATGTGGCCGTGATAACGACCGGCCCGGGGCTGAGCATCCCCATCGCCACCGCGACGAGAAACTGCCGCTCGTTCAGCCACCCGGTCTGCTGGACCAGCCCTTTTTCAAGAAATGGCACGATGACCAGGCCGCTGCCAAACGTCAGGGATCCGGCCTTCAAGAAGAACACGAGGAGCTTCCCCAGGATCCCCGCGCCGGGCGCGCCCGCCACGGCCAGCGGAATCACGGCCATAAGCGACACCGTGGGCACGTGCCGTCCCGAGAAGAGCGTCCCGTACCGGAGGATGCCAATCACCCCGGACACGATGAAGAGGAATGCGACTTCCGCCCGCAGGGCGACCGTGACGACCAGGCACACCACGGCGATGCCCCACTGCAGCCGGTCTTCCATTCCGAGTCTGGCCAGCCGGTAGCACGAGTACAAAATCATAGCGATCACCGCCGGGCTCACCC
>VBAO01000526.1:0-1651 GCA_005883865.1 Candidatus Segetimicrobium genomatis | reverse complement strand
TGAAGTTTGGCAGGATGAACGCCCAGCCACCAGCCCATGCGCCCCAGAGCCCTCCCCTGAGATAGGAAAGCAGAATCCCCACCTGAATCGCAAGCGGGCCAGGGAGCGATTGGCAGATCGCGAGCCCGTCGCGGAACTCTGTCTTTGTAATCCATCCACGCTCCTCCACCAACTCCTTTTCCATCTGCCCGCAGAGGGCCGCGGGTCCACCGAAGCCCACCGCGCCGAGGCGGAGGAAGTAGACAACCAGATCCCTGATCCGCACGCGGGGAGGAGTGTCACCTCGCTCCACGGTCCCCCTCCTCAGCCGGCCTGCGAACGAAATCGGGCCGCAGCATGCTCACCGCCCCTGCCCCCCCAGTTGTTGGCACCAAGCGTACAAGGCGTCGTAGAGCGGGGTC
This sequence comes from Candidatus Segetimicrobium genomatis, assembly GCA_005883865.1. Taxonomy (GTDB): domain Bacteria; phylum Sysuimicrobiota; class Sysuimicrobiia; order Sysuimicrobiales; family Segetimicrobiaceae; genus Segetimicrobium. Next base: position 1,250 of record VBAO01000526.1, on the reverse strand, counting down.
TCGAGGCGGATCTTCTCGTTGTCGTTCTCGCCGTGCACCAGGGCGAAGCCGTGGGCGATCGCCTTGAGCCCGGCCGCCTCCGGCGCGATCCCGAAGTCCTCGGCGATGTCGGCGCCATGCACGATCCTGGCCAGCCGGTCCAGGGCCGGATCGGTGAGATGGTACTTCAGGAGGATGGACTCGAAGCTGCAGCGGCCGCCGACATGGCCCAGCTCCACGCCCTTGTCGTCGGTGCCCACGAAGAGAAACTCGGCCTCACGGTCCACAAAGCGCCGGATGAGCCAGGGACAGGCGATCCGGTCGACGTGCGCGTTCTTGCGCGTGACCCATTTCATGTCCGACACCCCCACTGATCTTGTGTGAGACGCGGAGGAGAATCACCGTTCAATGACGCGCGGCCGCGGTGGGGCGGCGGAAGGATGGCATGCGCCCGGCTGCCCTCGTCGATGACCACGTCTCCATCATGCTTTGCTCTGGGGTTTCAGCGCCCGTTCGCCGCCCGCAGCGTACCACGCAGACAGGCCACCTCGAACATACTTCGCGTCGAATCCGCGCTCGCGGAGCGCCGCCGTGACGCCACGGCCCACGTGGTAGCCGTACGCGCAGTACACGATGACGGGAGCGTCGGCCGAGAGGTTCTTCGACCACTCGTCGACGCGATCCGGGTCCAGCCAGATCGCGCCGTCGAGCACCTGGACCCGCTCGCTCTTCGCGATCTCGACGGAGAGCTCCTCAACCGAGAGCGAGGGCAGCGGATCGTCGGCCACGTCCCCTCGCCCCGGCGCGCCATGGCCGCCCGCCTCCATCAGCCGGTCGCCGGCCGCCGTCCAGTCGATGTTCCGCATGAAGGCGTCGATGTAGGCGGAGGCGTTCGCGCCGAAGTCGAGGCTGTACGCGTGTTCGTACATGTCGAGCGCGAGCACCGGAACAGCGTCCATCATCGCCTGGGAGTGATCGAAGGCGATCTGGTTGTAGAGCCTGCCGTCCCGGCGCGAGTAGCTCAGCAGAACCCAGCCGGAACCTCCGCTGAGGGCCAGGGCGAGAGCGACGAACGCTTGTCGCCACGCGGCGATGGTGCCGAACTGCTGCTCCAGCGCGGCCGCCACCGGCGCGGGAATCTTCGAGCCTGCGCCCGAGCCGGTGAAGACCGCCGCCCCGTCACCACCCAAGCCGCCGAAGTACAGCTCGTGGAGCGCGACCGAGCCCATGGCGGCGAGCTCTTCCCGCTTCAGGGCACGGATCTGGTAGGG
>VBAO01000003.1 GCA_005883865.1 Candidatus Segetimicrobium genomatis | reverse complement strand
TTACATGAGGCCCGACAGCGCGTCGGCCGTCGCCAGTCCTAATGAAGCGTCCCTTCGGTTCGGGCAGATGCGCACCTTCGTCGGTATCACACCTCCCCCTTGATGTCCGGTCCTAGTTAATTGAGATGAGCCCCGTTACGTCCGGACCCTGCGGCCCTCGTTCTTCGCGCTTGCGACCACCGTGCTGACCGGGGCGGCGTCGGCGGATTTCTTCGGTCGCCGGTTGCGGTGGGACTGGGTCTCCCGGGTCGCGGGCAGGGGCCCCGCGACGGTGTAGTGGTGCGCGCCGGCGACCAGCAGCTCTTCGGCCGGACACCGGGTGATGACCTCGCACCCGTCCTTCGTCACGACCAACTGTTCCTCGATGCGCGCCGCCGACCAGCCGTCCGAAGCCGGCCAGAACGTCTCGAGCGCAAACACCATGCCTTCCTCGATCACCTCCGGGTGGTCGAGCGAGACGAGGCGGCTGAAGATGGGCTTCTCCCAGATCGAGAGGCCGACCCCGTGCCCGAACTGGAGGGCGAAGGCCGCCTCCTCGTCCGGGAACCCAAACTCCTGAGCCCGCGGCCACACCTTGACCACATCCCCCGTGGTGACGCCCGGTTTGATCAGGCCGATCGCCGCGTCGAGGTACTCGCGGCAGCGCGTGTAGGCGTCGACCATCGCCGGAGAGGCGCTCCCAACGGCGAAGGTGCGATAGTAGCACGTGCGGTAGCCGTTGTAGCTGTGGAGGATGTCGAAGTACGCCGGATCCCCCGGGCGCAGGGCGCGGTCGGTGTAGACGTGCGGGTGGGGGTTGCACCGCTCGCCGGAGATGGCGTTGACGCCTTCGACGTGCTCGGAGCCGAGATCGTAGAGGACCTTGGCGACCAAACCGACGCACTCGTTCTCCCGCATGCCGGGCTTCATCGCCCGGTACAGCCGGTCGTAGGCCGCGTCGACCATCATGCACGCCGTGTTGAGGAGCGTGATCTCGTCCTGGGTCTTGATGAGGCGCGCCCGCTGCATCACCTGCTGGCCGTCGACCACCGTGAGCCCCTCCGCCTGGAGGGCGTACAGGACCGGGAGTTCGATGACGTCGACCCCGATCGGATCCCGGTGCAGGCCCCGCGCTTCCAGCTCCCGCCGGATCTTCTTCGCCACGTCCTCCGCCCGTCCCGACTCGGGGGACATCGCCCCCCGGAGCGTGGAGATCCCGGCCGGCGACCGGCCGTCCAGCCACGGGCAGTAGAGCTGGTGGTGGCGCGCCGCCGAGCCGAAATCCCACACGATCGGCTCGTGGCCCCGCGGCAGCAGGGAGAAGCGGACGAGCTTGTCCATCGCCCACGTTCCGATGTGGGTGGCCGTGGTGTACCGGATGTTGTTCATGTCGAAGCACAGCAGCGCGCCCAATTCCGACCGCCCGAGCTCGCGCTTGGCCCGCTCCAGGCGCTCCCTCCGCAGCCGGTCGAAGTTCGTCCGTTCCTCCCAGTCGACCCCCATGAGCCCGTACGTCCGGAGCCCCATCGGCTGTCCTCCTACGCGCGCCCGCAGAGCTGCTTGGCGGCGCCCGCCACCGCCGCCGCGGTCGGGACGGTTTGGTCTTCCAGGACCGGCGAGAATGGCACCGGGACGTTCATCGCGCCCATGCGCCGGACCGGGGCATCCAGGTGGTCGAACGCGCCCTCGGCGATCACCGCCGCGATCTCCGCGGTCACCCCGTACTGCTCGTACCCCTCGTCCACGACGATGACCCGGCCGGTCTTCTTCGCCGACTCCACCAGCGCGCTCTTGTCCAGCGGCATCAGGGTGCGGGGGTCGACCACCTCGACGCTGATCCCATCCCCCTCCAGCCGCGCGGCCGCCTCGAGCGCCACCTGCACCATGCTGCTCGTCGCGACGATGGTGACGTCGGTGCCCGAGCGCTTCACGTCCGCGACCCCCAGCGGCACGGTGTACTCGGCCTCCGGCACCGGCCCCTTGACCTGGTACATCATCTTGTCTTCGAAGAAGACCACCGGGCTGTCGTCGCGGATCGCCGACTTGAGGAGCCCTTTGGCGTCCGCCGGGGTCGACGGGAGCACCACCTTCAACCCCGGGATGTGGGCGAGCCACGCATAGAGGCTCTGGCTGTGCTGCGCGGCCGACCGCCGGGTCGCCCCCATCGTCGTCCGGATCACCAGGGGCACCCGAAGCTTGCCGCCGGACATGTAGTGGACCTTGGCCGCCTGATTCACGATCTGGTCCATCGCCAGCGTGATGAAGTCGCCGAACATGATGTCCACGACCGGCCGCATCCCGGTCATCGCGGCCCCGACCCCGAGCCCGGTGACGCCGGCTTCGGAGATCGGCGAGTCGATGACGCGCTCGCGCCCAAACGTATCGACGAGGCCGGAGAGGACCTTGAACACCGTGCCCGCCTCGGCCACGTCCTCGCCGATGATGAAGACGGTCGGGTCGCGGCGCATCTCCTCCACGAGCGCTTCCTTGATCGCCTGCCCAAAGGTCAGCTCGCGCACCGCCACCCTCTCACCCCCCACGCCGGTTGTGGCTACGGATAGACATTCTGGGTGACCTCGCCGGGTTCCGGGTACGGCGCGTCGAGGGCAAACTGCACCCCCGCCGCGATCTCGGCGCGGATGGTCTGATCGATCTTCTCGAGCGCCGAGGCGTCCGCCAGCCGCTGCCGGATGAGGAAGAGGCCGAGCAGGCGGACCGGGTCCCGCTCGCGGATCCACGCCTCCTCCTCCTCGGCGGAGCGGTAGGAGGATCGGTTGACGTCGCCGACGTGGTGTCCACGGAACCGGTAGGTGTGGCAAATGAGGAAGGCCGGCCCGCCGCCCCGGCGGGCGCGCTCCACCTGCTCCTTGGCCGCCGCGAAGACCGCGCGCACCTCCTGGCCGTCGACCTCCTTCACCGGGATGCCGCAGGCCTGGGGCCGCGCCAGGACTTCCCCCGCGGCCGCTTCGCGGGTGGCCGTGTACTCGCCGTACATGTTGGACTCACAGACGTAGATCACGGGGAGCTTCCAGAGCGCCGCCATGTTCATCGCCTCGTACAGCACCCCTTGCCCGAACGCGCCGTCCCCGAAGAAGCACACCACCACCTGGTTGGTGCCCCGCATCTTCGCCGACAGCGCCGCGCCGACCGCGATCGCCGTGCTGCCGCCGACGATCGCGTTGGCCCCGAGGTTGCCGGTCTCCGGATCGGCGATGTGCATCGACCCGCCCTTGCCGTGGCAGTACCCGGCGGCCTTGCCCAGGAGCTCGGCGAACATCTGGTTGACCGCGGCTCCCTTCGCCAGGCAGTGCCCGTGGCCGCGGTGGGTGCTGGTGATGTAGTCCTCGCGCCGGAGGGCCCGGCAGACCCCGACCGCCACCGCTTCCTCGCCGATGTACAGGTGCGCCAGACCGGGCATCTTCCCGCTCGTGTAGAGCTCGTTGACCTGCTCCTCGAAGATCCGGATGCGCAGCATCTGCTCGTACATCTGCAGCAGCTCTTCCTTGGGGATTGCCGGGATGGCGCGTTGCGTACCGGTTTCCATCGCGATCTCACCCCTCCCTAACGTGATGGCGTCCGCCCGCGGGCGGGTCCCTCGACGACGGCGCCGGCCTGGCGCAGTCCCGCGACCACCCGGTTCAACCCGCGGACGAGCGAGGTGTGAATCACCCGGGCCTCGTGCGAGCCCGCGGGGTGCCGCGCCAGGACCGCCGCCGGGGCGAGGTCCGGCAGCGGCGGGATCGGGACCGCCGGGTCGTGCCGGAACCGCCCGTCCCGCGTGAAGTTCAGCGGCACGAGCACCCGCGCCAATGTCCGGATCACCGCGCACGCGCGCAGGGCGTCCGGATCGCCCACCGGGCGGTGCTGCAGCTCTTCGGCCTGGCGGTAGAACGCGTCGAGGTCGCCCTTGAGCCCCTCCAGCGCCCGGCCGGCCGGGCCAAGGTCGAACGCCGCCCCGGCCTGCTGCTGGTACGCGTCGAGGGTGCGGCCGAACTCGTCGGCGAGGAGGCGGAAGTCGAACGGGTGGACGGGGGCGTTCAGGACCCGGAGGAGCGACGCGACGTAGACGCGCAGGTCCTTCATGAGAATCTTCCGGTCGACCAACTCCATCGTGTCGTCTTCGGTGTGCCACTGGATGTTCGCGCCGCACCCGCCGACGGCGTAGTAGCCCTTTTCCTTGCGGAGGGCCTCCGGCATCGTGGACAGGAGCATGTAGAAGCTGGTGATCCCAATGTTGTTGAACGAGTAGTCGCCCGCCTGGTGCGGCCGCTCCCCCGCGGCGTCCTGCCCCACGGCGTCCCGGATCGCCGCTTTGCACAGCGGCCCGGTGTACTCGGTGGCCCACCGGCACCCGGGGGAGTCGATGTTGACCTGGGCGACGCAGCGCTCGTCGAGGTCCTCCGCGAACATGTCGGCGTACCAGGTCGATCCCGCGTACCGGCCGGTGGAGTGGCCGGGCCACCACGCGATCCTGACCGTCCGCTTGAGCTGCTGCCGGTGCTGCCAGAAGACCCGCGCCAGCTCCAGGAGCGTGGCGTCCCCGGTGGCGTTGTCCCCGATGCCCTGGTGCCACGAATCGATGTGGCCGTGGACGAGCACGAACCGCTCCGGGTCGTCCGTCCCGGGGATCTCGGCCACGAGCACGGGGCAGGGCATCCACCCCTCGTCGAGCTTGGTCTTGATCGCCACCTCGACCGGCCCGGCGTCCACCTGGGCCCGAAGCGCGAGCCCGTCGGGGCGGTTGATGGCCACGACCGGCAGGGTCGGTTGCCGGCCGGCGGAATCGAGGTCGGGGGCGCCCCAGATCGTCGTGCAGATCCCTTCGTGAATCGCCTCCCCCGGGTTCATAAAGATGAGCGCTTTGGCTCCGAGGCGGGTGAGGTCCGCGACCTTCTTGGGCATCGCGAACCCCTCGGTGAGCACCACCTTCCCCTCGATCTCCTCCCGGCCGGCGTTCACCTGGGAATCGAACAGCGTCCCGGTGTCCTCGGCATAGCCTGTCGCGACGTAGGCCACCCGCCCGCGAACGGTCTTGCGCCCGGTCGAGGCCGAGAACGACGGCGTCTTGGCCCGGATGCTGCGGGGCGCCGGCGACCGGACCTCGAGCGACGCGGCCTTGGGGACGCTCAGGAACAGCTCGGGCTCGTGCAGGGTGTGCGGCACCCCCCACGCCCGCAGGCGGCCCGCGATATACTTCGCGGCCGTCCGTTCGTCCCGGCTGCCCGACTTGCGCACAAGGGCGGTGAAGCGCTCGAGCAGCCGTTGCGCCTCGTCGAGCGCGAGCGCCCCGAGCACCGCCTCTTCGGTCTGTCGATCTCCCGTCACCTGGAACGCCATCGTCGTCCTCCTGTCGCTCAGTGCAGCGGTCCGTACAGGTGGCACGCCGCCTGATGGTTCGGCCCCACGAAGGAGAGCGGCGGGACCGTCGTGTGGCACACGGGCATCACCTGGGGACACCGGTCCTTGAAGGGGCAGCCCCGGCCGGGCCCGATGGGCGTCGGGACCTGCTCGGGCGCGGCGATCTCCGCCGCCGGGTGCGTGGGATCCGGCACCGGGGCCGCGGCGACCAGCAGCTGCGTGTACGGGTGCTTGGGGTGCGCGAGCACGGCGTCGGTGGGGCCGATCTCCGCCACCGAGCCGAGGTACATGATCATCGACGTGTCGCAGACGTACCGGACCAGCGAGAGGTCGTGGGAGATATACACCGTGGTCAGCTGCCGGGACCGGGCGATCGTCCTCATGAGGTTGAGGACCCCGGCCCGGACCGAGACGTCGAGCATCGAGACGGGCTCGTCGGCGACCAGAAAGAGCGGGTCGACCATGAGCGCCCGGGCCAGCCCGACGCGCTGCAGCTGCCCCCCCGACAGCTGGTGCGGGAACTGATCGAGAAACGCGTCCGCCGGATGGAGGTTCACCTGGGTAAGCGCTTCGACCACACGGTCCAGTCGATCCTCTTTGGTCCCGATGTTGTGGATGATGAGGGGTTCCGCCAGGGCCCGCCCGATCGTGAACCGCGGGTTGATCGCCTCGTAGGGGTTCTGGACCATCAACTGGGCCTGGCGGCGGAAGGCGAGGAGGTCCGCGCCGCCGAGGGTGCTCAGGTCGACCCCCCCGAAGAGGACCCGGCCGGCGGTCGGGGTGAGCAGGCGCAGGAGCAGTCGGGCGAGCGTCGTCTTGCCGCACCCGCTCTCCCCCGCGATCCCGAGCGACGCCCCCCGAGGGATCTCGAACGAGACCCCGTCGACGCCGCGGAGGTAGCTGCCGGCCGCCCGGGCAAACAGCCCGCCGCGCAGGGGGAAATACTTCTGCACCGCCTCGGCCACGACGAGCGGAGGCCGGACCGCCCCTATAGGGTCGGGATCCGCCATCGCTGGGCCTCCTGGGCCTGGACCCGCAGATCCGCCGCTTCATCGGCGCGGTGGCACGCCGCCCACCGCCCCGGCGCGAGTTCCCGCAGCGGGGGCGCGTCGGCGCGGCACCGATCGACCGCGAACGGGCACCGGGGGGCGAAGCGGCACCCCCGGGGCGGGTTCAACAGATCGGGGGGAGCCCCCTCGATGGGAATGAGGGTGTCCTGGGGGCGCATCAGGTTCGGGAACGAGTTCTGCAGTCCCATCGTGTACGGGTGGAGCGGCCGGGCGAAGACATCAGGGGTCGGACCGACCTCGACGATCACCCCCGCGTACATCACGGCCATCCGGTCGCTCGTCTGGGCGATCACCGAGATGTCGTGGGTCAC
>VBAO01000002.1 GCA_005883865.1 Candidatus Segetimicrobium genomatis | reverse complement strand
ATCACGCGCTCGATCTCGGGGAAGATCCCGCCCAAGGCACCCGACAGGCTGCTCCACGGGACCGGCGCCATCGCCGCCACGATCAGGGCCAGACACGTGCCGGAGACGACATCGACCAGGGCCAGCCCCGAAAGGCCCGTGATCCACGCCAGATGGTAGTGGGGGATCGCGTCCAACACCGCATGGCTCGCCACCCCGATGCCGAACGCCGCGAGAGGGCTTCGCGTCCTCATGGTGAGGGCCGCGCCCATCGCCAGCTGCGGGGTCGCGTCCATGCTCCCTACGGCCTCCCGACGTCCTCGAGCAGCTTGCGGGCTTCGCCGGCGTAGGGAAAGGCCGCGTTGGCCTGCAGGGCCTCGCGCAGCTCTTGCGCGGCCTGGGGCTTCTGCCCCGCCTTCGCGTAGGCCGCGCCGAGGTGGTAATGAAACACCGCGTTGCCCGGCCGGCCCGTGGCCGCCTCGCGCAGCAGGTCGATCGCCGTGCTGTACTCGCCCTTCTTGAAATAGACCCACCCGAGGGTGTCGGCCACCTCGGGGGCGGCGGGCAGGGCCTCCCGGGCCTGGGTGGCGAGATGCAGCGCCCGCGCCAGGTCGCCACCGTATTCCGCGTAATTGTACGCCAGGTTGTTGGCCGCCGAGGCGAGCCTCGGATCCAGCTCCAGGGTCTTCTCATAGGCGGCGCGGGCGTCCATGTGGTTCCCCGCCTGCTCCAGCGCGTCGCCGCGGGCCAGATAGGGGAACGGCGAGCGCGGGGCGAGCTTGCTCAGCTGCTCGTAGACCGCGAGCTCCTGTGGCTGGTCGTGGGTCTGCCGGTAGACCAGGCCGAGGTCCAGGTACGCTTGGACATCGGCGGGATCCATGGCGATGGCGTCTTTGAAGGCGGCCTCGGCCTTCGCGTAGTCCCGCGCGTCGAGGTACACGAGGCCCAGCAGCGTGTGCAGGGCCGCCAGTTTCGGCTGGCGCGCCAGCTGCGCCTGCACCCGGGCCACCGCCCGGTCGGGCGCGTGGGCGCGCAGGTGCACCGCGACGATCTGCTCGAGGGCCGCGACGAACGCCGGCTGACGGGTGAGCGCCTCCTCGAACGCCGCGAGCGCCTGGCTGTCCTTGTTGACCGCGAGGTAGGCGCGGCCCAGGTCGAAGAAGGGTTCCGGGGCCGTGGGCGCCTGCTGGGTGAGCGGCTCAAACTGGGCCACCGCGGCGTCCGTCGACCCCCGGGCGAGCAGGATCTCTCCCAAGAGGAGGCTCGCCCCGAAATCGCCCGGCGTGATCGTGAGGGCCCGGCGCACCGCCTCTTCCGCCTTCGCGTAGCTTCGCTGCCGGACGTGCACCGCGGCGAGGGCGATCTCGATCCGGGCCGACCGGGGATTCAGGTTGGCCGCCGACTCGAATTCGATCCGCGCGCCGTCGAGGGAGCCTTGGCGCAGGAGAATTTGGCCGAGCGCGAAGTGCGCATCGGCGTTTGACGGCGCGGCCTGGGACTCGGCGCGGAACTCCTGCTCCGCCTCCCCCAGCTGATTGCGGCCGGCCGCGATCTGGCCCAGGATGGCATGCCTGACCGCCGTCCCCGCCGGGGTATCCTCCAGCCGCTTGACGAGCGCGCCGGCTTCCTCCGGCTTCCCCTGGCGCAGCAAGAACTCCGCCACCTGCTGGACCACGCGCGGGTCGCGCGTGCCCGTGGCCGCCGCCTGTTCATACTCCGTCATGGCGTCGCGCGGGCGGTCGGTGGCCGCGAAGAGATTCCCGAGCGTGAGCAGCACGGAGGGGTTCCCCGGAGCCTTCGCGACGCCCGTGAGGAGCGCGCGCTCCGCGTCGGCGGGCCGGTGGGCCGCGTAATAGAACTCCGCAAGCGCGATGTAGACGGGGGGCTCGGCGGGATGCGCGGCGGCCGCCGCCTGATACGTGCGCTCGGCGCCGGCCGCGTCGCCCGTCGCCGTATAGAGCGCGGCGAGCAGGAAGGAGACCTCGAGAGCGTCCGGATGGGCGGCGAGGGCGCGCTGCGCCGCCTGGATGGCGGGCTCCCACGCGCGCTCCGCCGCATGGCTCCGTGCCAGCAGCAGCAGGGCCCCGAGGGATCGGGGATCGTGCGTGAGCACCAGCGCGACATGCTCGCGGGCGCGGGCGGGCTGGTTGGCCGCGAGCAGGAACTCGGCCAGCGCCAGGTGCGCGCCCGCGTGCCCCGGCGCGAGCGCCACGGTCTTGTTGAGGGCCTCGTACGCCGGCCTGGCCTGACCCACCCCGAGCTGCGCCAGGGCCAGCTGGTAGTAGGCGTCCGCGAATTTCGGGTCCAGGCGGACCGCATCGGCGAAGTTGATGACGGCCGCCGCGTACTGCCGCTCCTTCATGCGGGCCAGGCCGTCGCTATAGGCGCGTCGCGGATTGTGCGCGCGTTCGACCGCGATCACCGCACCCACCACGGCCATCAGCGCGACGACGACCAGCAGAAGCCCGAATCTGCGGAGCATCTCAGTCCCTCGATTCTGCGCCTGTACGCGCGTCCATCAGCGATGTTCCCCAACCGGGAATCCCGGCCTTCATTCATTCGGAGGATCTGAGGCTATCATCCGAGAGAACGATCCGTGCACCGTCAGTCCGCGTCCCCCAAGCCGGCTCCTTCGGCCGCCGCCGGGGCCAGGATCTCCGGCCGCCGGCCTCCCGTCTCCCACCGCGGCTCGAGGACCACCAGCGTGGACACCGCGATCAGGCCGAGGATGATCGCACTGGGCGCCGAGCGCGTCAGGACCAGCGCCACCCCGGCGGCGCCCGTGGCGGCGGAGGCCACCACCAGCGTGAGGGCGACCGCGGGCTGCGAGAGGCCCTGGTCCATGAGTCGATGGGGGAGGTGATCCTTCCCGGTCGACGTGAGCAACGCGCGCAGTCCGCGCGTGCCCCGCCGGTACCGCATGAGGTGCACGAACAGGATGTCGTAGATGGGGATGGCCAGGACCACCACTTTGGTCGCCAGGGCCGGGACCGAGAGGATCCCGGGGGAGACCATGACGCCGAGCGCGGCCACCAGGTAGCCCAGCGTCAGGCTTCCGGCGTCCCCCAGGAAGATCCTGGCGGGATGGAAGTTGTACGGGAGGAAGCCGAGGACCGCGCCCGCGATCGCTCCGGCGAGGAGCATCTCCGGCCGCTGGTGGGTGAGGACGGCGATCACCAGGAAGGCGCCCGCGGCCACCAGGCCGGCGCCCGCGGCCACGCCGTCGGCGCAATCCAGGCAGTTGAACGCGTTCGCGACCCCCACGATCCAGAAGACCGTCAGGAGCGTCGAAAGGACCGGCGAGGGGACGTGGAAGGAGATCCCCGTCGTCCTGACCACGAGCCACACCACGCCGAATTCGACGAGCAGCTTGCCGGCCCCGATGCTCCGGAAGTCATCCGCGAGGCCGATGCAGAGCAACAGGCTGCCCCCGAGCAGCACCCCCAGCACCTCGCGCGTGGGAGCGCCCGAGCCCCAGACGACCGCGCCGGCGATCGACGCGAACACCGCCAGCCCCCCGAGGAGCGGGGTGGGCCGCGCGTGGATCTTCCGATGGTCCGGCACGTCGACGACGCGCCACCGAACCGCCGCCGCCCTGGCCAGGGGAGTGAGTCCGAGGCCGAGGACGCATGCGAGGATGAGCGTTTCAGGCGCCATACGAGATCCGCGCGACCTCCTCAGTCATGGAAATAGGGTCCCAGGGCCGGGACGACCGCCTTCATGAAGGCGACGACGCTGGCGTGCGCTTCCTGCTCACCGCCGGCCATCGGGGCCGTGATCCTGATCAGGGCGCCCTCGCTGTGGCGGGTGCGGAGGGCGCGGACGAGCTGCTCGAGCTTTCCCCGATAGGGATCCTGGTAGGCCCGCCCGCCGCTTTGGAACCAATACACGATCATCTCCTCCACGCCGGCCCGGTCGCGGGCCCGGGCGTGGACGCGGTTCACCGTGAGGGACGTCCCGTGAATCTCGAGCGTTTCGGCGTGGGTGTCGAGGATGTCGCACGCGGCGCACACGGCCACCACCTGGGCGCGCGATGCCTCCCGCCCGTAGTACGCGACGTACAGCACCACCCGGTGGTCCGCCGGGTCGGCGTAGCGCCGGCTGATGACGTCGTCGGGATGCGTCTTCTCCGCGATCCCG
>VBAO01000250.1 GCA_005883865.1 Candidatus Segetimicrobium genomatis | reverse complement strand
CCGAGCCGCGGCCAGGTGCTCGTGCTCGGGGAGCCGGTCGCCGGTGTCACCCGGCGCGCGGGGTACATGTTTCAGACCGATGCCGTCTTCCCTTGGAAGAACGTTCTCCAGAATGTCGTGACCGGGCCCGTCTACCGGGGAATGGAGCCGGGGGAGGCCCACCGGCGGGCGCGCGACTGGATCGCCCGCGTGGGGCTCGCGGGGTTCGAGGACCGCTATCCCAACCAGTTGAGCGGCGGGATGCGCAAGCGCGTTGCCCTGGCGCAGAGCCTGATCAACGAACCGCAGATCCTGTTGATGGACGAGCCCTTTGCCGCGCTGGACGTCCAGACCCGGACGCTGATGGAGAACGAGTTGCTCGAGCTGTGGTCGCAGACCTCCGCCTCGGTGGTCTTCGTGACCCACGACCTGGAGGAAGCGATCTCGCTCGCGGACCGGGTCCTGGTGTTTACGGCCGCTCCGGCGACGATGAAGCGATCCTATCCGATCGACCTTCCCCGGCCGCGGAACGTGACGGAGATCCGCTTCGACCCGCGTTTCGCCCGGATCTACGCGCAGATCTGGGAAGACCTCCGCAGCGAGGTGATGGTGGCCTACGAGCGCTCGACCAAGGGTCCCCATGCCTGATCTGGCCGCGGCGGCGCTGGTCGATGAGGAATTGGCGGCGGAGCTGCGTGAGCGCCGCCAGCACCGGCTGGAGCAGGTCCTGCAGGTGGCGGTGTTCGTGGTCGTCGTCGGCGGGTGGGAGATTGCCGCGCAGACGGGGTTCGCCGACCCCTTCTTCTTCGGTGCGCCGTCGGGGATCGCGAACACCATCTGGCGGTGGACCACCCGGGGGACGCCCGCGGGGCCGCTCTGGCAGCACGTCGCGGTCACCCTCGAGGAGACCATCCTGGCTTTCCTGATCGGCGTGGCGATCGGCGTCGTCGCAGGCTTCGCCCTGGGACGGAACCGGACGCTGGCGGCGGTGTTCGGGCCCTATGTGCGGATGGGGAACGCGATCCCTCGGGTGATCCTGGGGTCGATCTTCGTCATCTGGCTGGGATTGGGCATGGCCAGCAAGGTCGCGTTGGGGGTCACCCTCACCTTTTTCATCGTGTTCTTCAACGCCTTCCAGGGAGTGCGCGAGGTCGATCCCAACCTGGTGAACAACGCGCGCGTCCTGGGCGCCTCCCCCCGGCAGTTGTCGCTCGACGTGATGCTCCCCTCGGCCCTGAGCTGGATCACGACCAGCCTGCACACCTCCTTTGGCTTCGCGCTCATCGGGGCCGTGGTCGGAGAGTTCCTCGGCGCCACCCAAGGCCTCGGGTACCTCGTGGCGACGGCCCAGGGAGCGTTCAATGCCAACGGGGTGTTCGCGGCCATGGTCATCCTCTCGGCCGTGGCCCTCATCGCCGACGCCCTGGTGACCACGCTCGAGCGCCGGCTGACTCCCTGGAGGCCGGCCTCCCAGCGGGCGGGCCCGTGAAGTCGTGGGGGCGGGCCGGCGCGGATGACGGCGCGAGCGACGTTCAATGGACAAGGGTGGCAAGACAATGACACGCAAGGGAGGGGATGGATGAAACGAGGCAGGGTGTGGACGGCTGTTCTGTTATGCGCGTTCGTGCTTGGTCTTGGCGGCGCCGGCGCCGTCGGCGCGCAGGCCATGCCGAGGGTCACCATCGTGGTCGGAGGTCTGGAGAAGATCATCTACCTGCCGGCGATGCTGACCCATCGGCTCGGCTACTTCAAGGAGGCAGGGGTTGACGTCAGCCTGCTCGACGAGGGCGCCGGCGTCTCGGCCGAGGACGAGCTCATCGCCGGGCGCCTCGACGGTGTGGTCGGCTTCTACGACCACACGATCGATCTGCAGTCCAAGGGCAAGATCCTGGAGGCGGTCATCATCCTCGACCGGGTGCCGGGAGAGGCCATGGTGGTCTCCAACCGATCCGGGATCAAGACGCTGGCCGACCTCAAGGGGAAGCGGATCGGCGTCACCGGCCTCGGATCCTCGACGAACTTCCTGGCCGCGTTCCTGGTGACGAAGGGCGGCGGCGATCGGACCCAGTACACGCCGCTGGCCGTCGGCGCGGGCAACACGCTCATCGCGGCGATGCAGCAGAACCGGATCGAAGCGGCGGTGACGACCGAGCCCACGGTCTCGCGGCTGATGAAGATCGGGCTCGCCCACGTCCTGGTGGACATGCGGACCTCGGCCGGGACCCGAGGCGCGCTCGGCGGGACCTACCCGGCGGCGTGCCTCTACATGCGGACGGACTGGGTCAACCGCCACAAGGACGCGGTGCAGCGGACCGTGGCGGCGTTCGCCAAGACGCTGCAGTATCTCCAGTCCCACACGCCCGCGCAGGTGGCGGACAACATGCCCGAGGATTACTACGTCGGGGACAAGCCGCTGTACCTCGCCGCGCTCGGCGCCAGCATGAACATGTTCAACCCGACGGGGACGATGCCGCCGGACGGCCCGCCCACCGTGCTCAAGGTGCTCGCCACGTGGAACAAAGAGCTGGATCCCGCCAAGATCGACCTCAAGAAGACCTACACGGACGAGCTTGTGAATAGCGCGATGATGCACAAATAAGGCGGTCCGGGTCAGGGGGAGGGGCACAGGAGGCGTCCTGTGCCCCTGGTGTTTCAGGACCGGAGGTGCAGGATGCGGGGAACCGTGGTCGTCCTGGTCGCGCCCAGGCAGACCGAGTTGCGGGAATACGACGTGGTCGATCCCGGCCCGGGCGAGGTGCTGCTCGAAGTGCTCAGGGCGAACGTCTGCGGATCGGAGCTCCACATCTGGCGCGGGCACCACCCGACGGTCAAGATGGGCAGCGTGCTCGGCCACGAGATGATGGGGCGGGTGCTCGCCCTCGGCCGGGGAGTCGATGCGGATTTCGCCGGCGCCCCGCTCAGGCCGGGAGACCGCGTGGTCTGCCCATATTTCATCACGTGCCGGAGGTGCCCGGCCTGCCAGGCCGGATTGTTCAACCTGTGCACCAACTGCTACCGCCACTGGTCCCTGCCGGCCGACGCCCCACCACACTTCCACGGCGCCTTTGCCACCCACTACTACGTTCACCCCGACCAGTACCTCTACAAGGTGCCGGATGGCGTCCCCGATGCCGCGGCCGCCAGCGCCAACTGCGCCCTCTCGGAGCTGCTCTTCGGGCTCGACCAGGCGGGGGTGGCCTCGGGCGAGCAGGTGGTGGTCCAGGGCGCGGGAGGCCTCGGTCTCTGCGCGCTCGCGGTGGCCAAGGCGCGTGGGGCGCGGACGATCGTCATCGACGGGGTGGCGCGGCGGCTTGAATTGGCCCACCGGTTCGGCGCCGATCTGGTCGTCGACCTGCGCGAGTACGAGGCTCCTGAGCGCCGGGCGGCCCGGGTCCAGGCGCTCACCGGCGGCTTGGGCGCGGATGTGGTGGTGGAGGTGACGGGCGTGCCCGCTGCGTTCGCCGAGTCGATCCACCTGGTCCGCCCCGGCGGGCGGGTGCTGGAGGTGGGGAATATCTCTCCAGGCCACACCACCCCGTTCGATCCGGGCATCCTCACCCGCCGCGGCGTGCACATCATCGGGGTGATCCGGTACCACCCGTGGTATCTGAAACGCGCTCTGGACTTCCTCGTGGCGACGGGGGGACGTTTCCCGTTCGAGGCGCTGCTGGACGCCGAGTACCCGCTCCGCGACGTGGAGCGGGCGCTTCAAGACTCCGACCAGCGCAAGGTGACGCGGGCTTCGCTCCTCGTGGGCCGCTGAGGGAGATTTTCGGGAAGTTTCCCGTCACGTCTCGCCGCACGCCGCGATGCCGGCGGCTGCACCTTGGTCGGCCCCGGTCATCCGAACGGATGACTGCGCCGTGTCGAAGGGAGGATTGTCCGTCCCCGAAGCGGTTGGCGGGGCCGTGCGGCGCCGTTCCTGGGCACCATAGTGTGTGCGCGTGGATGTCCAGGGAG
>VBAO01000164.1 GCA_005883865.1 Candidatus Segetimicrobium genomatis | reverse complement strand
GCCGCCTCGCGCTGCGCCTGGGTCAGCTGCTCCTGCAGTTCTCGTTCCTTGGTCGCGATCTGGTGGAGGATCTGTTCGTCGGACGAAGACCTGGCGGCGTCGTGCTGATGCGCCATGGACTCTCCTGGGCAAAAAAAAGCGTCCGCGATCCGGACCGGCACGCAACGCGCGGACGTTCGGGCCGCAAACCCGGATCATGGTAACAAGGGCGTATTCTTACTGTCAAGGGTCGGGTGCGCACCCTCCCGAACACCCGATCCGCTGATCAGAACCTTCCGATGGTGGCCGCGGCCTCCACCAGACGAATAAAGGGCTGAGGGAAGATGCCGATGGCCAGCGTGCCCGCTACCGTGACCGCGAGCAGGACGCGCGCCAGCGCAGACTCAGCGACGAGGCCGGCCCCGTCCGGCGCCGGCATGAGAAACATCGCCCGGATCACGCCGACGTAATAGAACAGCGACACGACGCTGTTGAGGATGCCCACGACGGCCAGCCAGAGGAACCCGCTGTTGATCGCCGCGCCGAACAGGAGGAACTTCCCGAAGAACAGGGCGGTGGGTGGAATCCCGGTGAGGGACAGCATGAACACCGTCATCGCGAACGCCGACAGCGGGGCGCGTCTCCCCAGCCCCGCGTAGTCCGGAATCGCGTCCGATCCCAGTGCGCGCCCGACGCTGATCGCGACCGCGAACGCGCCGATGTTGGTGAAGGTGTAGGCCAGCAGATAGAAGAGGAGCGCCGCCTCCCCGGATCCCACCGGCGTCGGGCTGGCCACGAGCGCCACCACCCCGATCAGCATGTACCCCGCGTGGGCGATCGAGCTGTAGGCGAGCATCCGCTTGATGTTCTGCTGGGACAGGGCCACGAGGTTGCCCAACGTCATCGAGGCCGCGGCGAGCCCGGCGACGATCGTCACCCACCCCAGCGGAGGCAGGGCCACGTACAGGACGCGGAGGAGGGCGGCGAACGCCGCCGCCTTGCTCCCGACCGACAGGAACGCGGTGATCGGCGTGGGCGCGCCCTCGTAGACATCGGGGGTCCACTGGTGAAACGGCACGAGCGAGGCCTTGAACCCGAACCCGGCGAGAATCAGCACGACGGCCAGCCCGAGGAACCCGGGCGTGAAGAAGGCGACGTGCTGCATCAGGCGGTAGAGGCTGGTGGTCCCGGAGGCGCCGTACAGAAACGTGAACCCGTACAGCATCAGCGCCGACGCCGACGCGCCGTAGAAGAAGTACTTGACCCCGGCCTCGTTGCTCTTCCGGTCGCTCTTGAGCGATCCCGCGAGCACGTAGGAGATGAGGGACACGTACTCGAGCGCCAGGAAGAGCAGGATCCTCGTAGCGCGACGGCCGGCCTCGAAAGAACTCCATCGCCGCGACGAGCACGAGAGCCCCGCTCGTGATCGCGATCACCTTGAAGAACGCCGCGAACGGGTCGATCGCGTAGGTCTCGGAGAACGCAAACCGGGGCGCGCCCGACAGCAACGCCGCCGAGGGGAAGAGGGCGACGACCAGGCCGGCCACGCCGACCCAGCCGACCACCCGCTTCTGCCCCGGCCCGGTCAGCAGATCGACCACGAGCAGGACGAGGCCCAGCGCCAGGAGGAGCAGCTCCGGGGTGATGGCCCGCAGGTCGGCGCTCACCGGGTCAGCCCCAGGATGGCGACCATCGCCAGATTGACCGCGTCGACGAGCGGCCGGGGATACACCCCCACGAACACCATGACCGCCACGAGGGGGACGAGGGCCCACCGCTCCCGGGCGTCCAGGTCGGGCAGCGCCGCCCAGCGCGCATTGAGCGGCCCGAAGAAGATCCGCTGGATCGCCCAGAGGAAATACGCCACCGTCACGACCACGCCCACCAGGGCCAGGACGGTCAACGTCGGGTAGATCTGGAACGCCCCCAAGAAGATCAAGAACTCCGCGACGAACCCCATGAGCCCCGGCAGGCCGAGCGAGGCGAGCATCGCGAGCATCGTCACACCTGTGTAGACGGGCAGGCGGGCCCCCAGCCCGCCGAAGTCGTCGACCCCGCGCGTATGGGTGCGGTAGTCGTAGATGACGCCGACGAGGAAGAAGAGCGCCCCCGTGATCACCCCATGGGCCAGCATCTGAATCGTCGCGCCGTTGAGCGCCGTCGCGGCCGCTCCGGCCAGCTCGCTGTGGCCCGCGGCCGCGGCGGCCGCCGCGACCCCGAGCATGACGTAGCCCATGTGGTTCACGCTGGAATACGCCACGAGCTTCTTGAGGTCGGTCTGGGCCATCGCCACCAGGGCGCCGTACACCGCCCCGATCACCGCGAGGACGGCGACCACGCCCGCCAGGCGGGCGAACGCCTCGGGGAGCAGCGGCAGCGCAATCCGGACGAACCCATAGGTCCCGAGCTTCAGCAGCACCGCGGCCAGCAGGACGCTCCCGGCGGTGGGCGCCTCGACGTGGGCGTCCGGGAGCCAGGTGTGGAAGGGGAACATCGGCACCTTGATCGCGAAGCTGAGGAAGAATCCCCAGAACGCCAGGATCCCCAACGACAGGTTGCGGCTCAGCGGCTGCTGCTGAATCAGCGCCAGGATGTCGAAGGTCCGGGGCGTGGCGTTGAAATACAGAATCAGGATCGCGAGCAGCATCGCCAGCGATCCGAGCAGCGTGTACAGAAAGAACTTGATCGCCGCGTAGGCTCTGCGCGGTCCGCCCCAGATGCCGATGATGAAGTACATCGGCACGAGACTGATCTCCCAGAAGACGTAGAAGAGGAAGAAGTCGAGCGCCAGGAACACCCCCAGCATCCCCGTCTCGAGGAGCAGGAAGAGGATCATGTACTCCTTCGGCCGGGCGTCCACGCGCCAGGAGTAGATGACGCACAGGAGCGTGAGCAGCGTCGTGAGGAGGACAAGCGGGAGGCTCAACCCGTCGGCGCCCAGGTGGTAGGTGACACCGATCGACGGGATCCACGGCCGCGTTTCGACGAACTGCATCGCGCCGGCGTGCGCGCGGTCGAAGGCGAGGCCCGCGCCGATCGATGCGCCGAACGTCAGCAGGGAGGTCGCCAGCGCGAGCATCCGGATCGTGCCGAGCCGGTCTCGGGGGACGAACACCAGCGCGATCGCCCCGGCCACCGGCAGCCACAGGATCAGGCTCAGCACCGCGCTCAACGCACGAACCTCACCAGCACGATCACCACGACGCTGAGGAAGATCAGCAGGAGGTAGTTCTCCTCCCGCCCGGTCTGGAGGTACCGGAGCACCAGCCCCAGTTGCGCGGTGACCACCCCGGCCGCGTTGACGAGGCCGTCCACGATGTACCGGTCGAACGCGCCGGCGAGCCACACGACGGCCCCGCCGGCCCGTAGGAAGACCCAGCCGTAGAGGTCGTCGACATAGTACTTGCGGACCAGCAGCGTGTACAGCGGGCGGAACCCTTGTCGGAGCGATCCCGATGGGATGATCCGCCAGTAGTAGATCGCTCCGGCCGCCCCCCACCCGGCCAGCGCCGCCAGCACCGAGCCCACGAGCACCCCGAGATGGAACGGGGCGGCCTCCACCCCCTCGAAGTGCACGAATCGGTCGAAGGGGTGCTCCAGGAACCCCAGGGCGATCGAGCCCGCGGCGAGGATCACGAGCGGCACCGTCATGACCGCCGGGCTCTCGTGCAGGTGCCCGCCCGTGTGGCCGCCTGCGCCGCTCCCCCCCGGGACGGGCGCCCCGCCCCGGAACGCCCCCGCGAACGTGTACCAGATCAGCCGCCCCATGTACAGCGCGGTGACGAACGCGCCCAGGGTGCCAAGGCCCCAGAGGACCTTGTCGTGGGTGTAGGCAGCCATCAGGATCGCGTCCTTGCTGAAGAATCCCGAGAACGGGGGGATCCCCGTCAGCGCCAGCGTGGCAACGAGGAACGTCCAAAAGGTCACGGGCATCGCCCGGGCGAGCCCGCCCATCTCCTTCATGTTGTTCGTCGCCACGACGTGAATCACGCTGCCGGCCCCCAAGAAGAGCAAGGCCTTGAAGAACGCGTGGGTGATCAGGTGGAACATGCCCGCGGAGTACGTCAGCACCCCGAGCCCCATGAACATGTAGCCCAGCTGGCTGACCGTCGAGTACGCCAGGACGCGCTTGATGTCGTCCTCGACCACGCCCATCGTGGCGGCGAACAGGGCCGTGATGCCCCCCACATACGCCACGACCTGCAGGGCCTGGTGGCCCTGCGAGAGCAAGAACAGCGGGTAGGTCCGGGCCACCAGGTAGACGCCGGCGGCCACCATCGTGGCCGCGTGGATCAACGCGCTGACCGGCGTGGGGCCCTCCATCGCGTCCGGGAGCCAGACGTGGAGGGGGATCTGGGCGGACTTCCCCACCGCCCCTCCGAAGACCAGGATCGCCGCCAGGGTCAGCACCGGTCCGCCGATCTGACCGGCTTCGATGCCGTGAAAGACCCCGGTAAAGGCGAGCGTCCCGGTGTGGAGGAACAGGATCAGGATGCCGATCATCATCGAGAAATCGCCGACCCGGGTCGTGACGAACGCCTTGAGCGCCGCCCGCGCCGCGGCCGGCCGCTCGAACCAGAACCCGATCAGGAGGTAGGAGCACAGCCCCACCAGTTCCCAGCCGGCATACATGAACAGAAAGTTGTCGGCCAGGACCAGGAACAGCATCGAAAACTGAAAGAGCGAGAGGTAGGCGAAGAACCGCGGGAACCGGGGATCGCCGTGCATGTACCCGACGGAATAGATGGTGATCAGGGAGGCCACGACGCCGACCATCGCGAGCATCACCGCGGCGAGGGGATCGACGACGAACCCGACCACGAGGGGACGGGCGCCGAGGACCGCCCACGGGTAGGTCAGGTCGGCGCGGGCGCCGCCCAGCACCTCGAACAGCACCGCGATCCCGGCCACCGCGGCCAGGACGATCCCGGCGATGCTGACGTACGCTCCCCGGCCCGGCAGGCGCTCCCCCCAGAACATGACGGCCGCAAAGGCCGCGAGCGGGAAGAGCGGGATGATCCAGGCGACGTGGGTCATCGAGGGCCCGTCACCATTTCATCAGGTTGATCTCGTCCAGATAGATCGTCTCCAGGCTCCGGTACGCGGCCAGCACCAGCGCCAGCCCCACGGCCGCCTCGCACGCCGCCAGGGTGATGACGACGAGGGCAAAGACCTGGCCCTGCATCGCGCCAGGCGCGGCGTACTTGTTGAAGGCGACGAGGTTGATGTTGGCGGCGTTGAGCATCAGCTCGATCCCCATGAGGACGGCCACCCCGTTCCGGCGGGTGAGCACGGCGAACAGCCCCAGCGCAAACACGAGCGCGCTCAGCACAAGGTAGTGGGCCAGGGTGACCATGCCTACTCCTCTTTTCGAGCGATGATGATGGCGCCGATCAGCGACACCAGGAGCACGATCGATGTGCCTTCGAACACCAGGAGGTTGGGGCCGAGGAAGCTCTGGCCGATCGCGCCGGGGGTGTAGGCTGGCAGCGCGCCCATGCCTGCATGCCACCCGGTGCGCGTGATCCCCACGACGAGCAGCGCCGCGATCACGCCCGCCACCATCGCGCCGATCGTTTCCTGCTCGTTCACCTGCCGGAGCCGGAGCCCGGTGCCCCCCTCGGTCAGCATGATCACGAAGAGGATCAGCACCGTGATCGCCCCCGCGTAAATCAGGACCTGAATGCCGGCCACGAACTCCGCGCCGAGGAGAATGTACACGCCGGTGACGCCGAGAAACGCCGGGATCAACGCCACCGCGCTGTGGACGATATTGGGACTCCTCACCACGACGACGCCTGACGCGAGCGTGATCGCCGCAAGGACGTAGAAGGCGATCGCTTCGCCGGTCATCGCTGGACGATCATCACGACGTACGCCGTCACCACCAGGTTCGCGAGCGCCACCGGGATCAGGACCTTCCACGAGAAACCGAGCAGTTGATCGATGCGGAACCGGGGAAGCGTCCACCGGACCCACATGAAGACAAAGATCAGCGCGTAGAGCTTGATGACGAACCAGAGCACCGGCGGGAGCACCGGGCCGCGCCACCCGCCCAGGAACAACGTCACCGCCATCGCCGCCATGGCGAACATCTCCCCGTACTCCCCGAGCTGAAACAGGGCGAACCGCATCCCGGTGTACTCGGAGAAGTATCCGGCGACCAACTCGCTCTCGGCCTCGACGAGGTCGAACGGCACCCGATTGACCTCGGCCGTGGCGGCGATGAGGAAGATCACGAAGGCCACCGGCTGCTCCACCACGTACCACCAGTGCGCCTGGGCGTCGACGATCTTCACCGTGGACAGCGACCCGGCCAGCATCGCCACCGTGATGAGCGCCAACCCCATCGGGATCTCGTAGCTGACCATCTGCGAGGCCGAGCGGAGCCCGCCGAGGAGGGCGTACTTGTTGTTCGACCCCCACCCGGCCATCAGGATCCCCACGACGACGAGGGCCGAGGTCGCGGCAAAGAAAAGGACCCCGATGTTGAGGTCGCGGAAGATCAGCGGCCGCCCGCCCCCGGCGGTCCCGAATGGGATCACGACATAGTCGAGGAGGGCGGCCAACGGCACGACGAGCACGGCCGAGGCGAAGATCGTGGGGTCGGCGTTGCGCGGGACGATGTGCTCCTTCTGCAATAACTTCAGCGTGTCGGCGATCGTCTGGAGCAACCCCTGGGGGCCGACGTGCTTGGGGCCGAGCCGGCTCTGGATCCAGGCGCTGATCTTCCGCTCGAGGAGGACGCCGAACATCGCCGCAACGACCGCGACCCCGGAGAAGATCAGGATCGTGCCGGCGATCGCGCGGAGCAGCTCGAGATACCAGGGCACGAGAACCGCCTCCGCTAGACCCACTCGAGCGCGCCCTTGCGCCACGCGTAGAGCAGGCCGAGGGCGAGGATCCCCAGGAAGATCAGGGCATCGTAGAATGCGGCGGGCCCCTGGTTGCGGTAGATGACCGCCCACGGGTACAGGTAGATGATCTCGACATCGAAGACGACAAAGACGAGCGAGAAGAGGTAGTACCGGACGTTGAACTGAGACCAGGCCTGGCCGATCGTCGGGACGCCGGACTCATAGGTCTCAAACTTCTGCGACCAGCAGCGGCAGCGCCACCATGCCGGCTCCCACGATGGCGAAGACCGCCACATACCCCCAGTCGAGTAGCATCCCCGTCCCCCTGTGCCGCGCGGGCGGCCCCTGGATTATTCTTAGCCGGAGCGGGGCAAGTTTCCTACAGCGGCGACGCGGCGCGAGGAGCTTCGGGCGACACCGTCGCGAGGAGCTGCAGGAGGACGGTGGCGATCTTGCGGGGATCGTGGCGGACCAGTTCCTCCTCGCTGATCACGTCCTCCGCGACCGGGCGCACCCCAAGCGCGCGGATCGCGTCGATGTCGGGCTCGACCGGCTCGCCGCCTTCGCGGGCGTAGCGCGCCAGGAGCTCCTGGTTGCGGGGACGGCGGGTATTGACCAGCACGTAGTCGAAGAGGCCGCGTCCCCCCTGCTGCAGCAGCACCCGGGCATGGTCGGAGGCGCGGAACCCCCGCGTCTCCCCGTGCTGGGTCATCACGTTGCACACGTAGACTTTGAGCGCATGGGATCGCCGCAGGGCCTTGACCACCCCGTAGACGAGCAGGTTGGGAACGACGCTGGTGTACAGGCTGCCCGGACCGAGGATGACGAGATCCGCTTCCGCGATCGCTTCCAGCGCGTCCCGGAGCGGGGGCACGCGGTCCGGCTTCAGGAAGACCCGGCGGATGGTCTTCCCGGCCCGGGTGATCGACGACTCTCCCTCCACCACGGTCCCATCGCTCATCTCGGCGCACAGCGTGACGTCGCGCAGCGTCGTCGGCAGCACCCGACCGCGAATCGCCAGGACCTTGCTGCATTCCTTGAGGGCGGTCTCGAGATCCCCGGTCACCTGCGACATGCTCGCGATGAACAGGTTGCCGAAGCTGTGGCCGTCCAGTTCACCGCCCTTGAACCGGTGGGTGAACAACCGCGTGAGCAGGGGCTCCGCCTCGGCCAGGGCCACGAGGCAGTTGCGGATGTCGCCGGGCGGCAGGACCCCCTGCTCCCGGCGCAACCGCCCCGACGATCCCCCGTCGTCGAACACGGTCACGACGGCGGTGAGGTTGGTGGAGACCTTCTTGAGGCCGCGGAGGAGGGTGCTGAGGCCGGTGAGGATCATCTCGACCAGACGGGGGTCCCCGCGGGGGAGGAACACCCCAACGATCGCCCCCACGGTTTCCCGCATCCCGTAGACGATAATCCCGGTCCCGACCAGGAAGAGCACGACCCCGATGACGATGGGGGAGATGGCGTGGCCGGTCACAATGTACACCATCTCGATCGCGCCGATCTCCGCGCGCGCGAGCATCTCGGGGAGCTTGAAGTTCACGATCAGGACGACGCCGATGCTCAACAGGAAGATCCCGCCCGCCATCAGGGCGATCCACCGCTTCACCCCAAGCCCCGGCTCGAGCCAGCGAAGCCACAGCCGGACCCGCTCCAGCACCTGCCCGTTCCGCCGGCCGTTGAGGCTCATTCCTTCCTCATGTCCCGGTGCTTGACCCGCACCGCGTACCCGGCTCCCCGAAGAAACTCGGCGAGGTCCTCGCCGATCACGACCGACCGGTGCTTTCCGCCCGTGCACCCGATCGCCACCGTCAGGTGGCTCTTCCCCTCGGCGGTGAACTGCGGGAGGAGGTAGGCGAGCATGTCGAGCAGTCGCTGCCGGAACTCCACCGTCTGCCGGGACCGGAGGACGAACTCCCGGATCTCCGGGCTGTTGCCCGGAAGCGGGCGCAGCGCTTCCACGTAGTACGGGTTGGGCAGAAAGCGCACGTCGAAGACCAAGTCGGCGTCGAGCGGGATCCCGTACTTGTACCCGAAGGTCGTGACGGTGACCGCGAGCGTCCGGCGCCCGTCCGTCCGAACAAAGGTATCCGCGAGCTCTTCTTTGAGCTCCTTCGCGGTCAGCGTGCTGGTGTCGATGATCTTGTGCGCCTGCTCCTTGAGCGGCTGCAGGCGCCTGCGCTCGGTGCGGATCCCATCGAGGATGCTCCCGCCGAGCGGATGCTTGCGGCGCGTCTCCTCGAAACGGCGGACCAGAATCTCGTCGGACGCGTCCAGGAACACGATCTGGAACCGGATCCCCGACGCCTCCAGATCCGCGAGCGCGGTCCCCAGCGCATCGAAGAACTCGCCGCCCCGGACGTCGATGACGAGGGCCACCCGGCGAATGCGCCCCTGCGACTCCTGGATGATCTCCGCAAACTTCGGGATCAAGGTGGGGGGGAGGTTGTCGACGCAGAAGAACCCAAGGTCCTCCAGCGTCTGGGTGGCGAGCGACTTGCCGGCGCCGCTGAGCCCCGTGATGATGAGGAATTCCATCTCCTCGGGGATCGTGGAGGCGGGCACGCCCGCAACGGGCTGCCGCCGCGCCATCAGGCCTCGACCACCCGCGTCAGGATCGCGCTCACGACGCTCAGCACGATGGCGCCCAGGAAGGTCGCCCAAAATCCCTCCAACCGCAACAGGGTCACCCAGGACACGATGTAGAGCATGGCGGCGTTGATGACGAAGGTGAACAGCCCGAGCGTGAGGATGTTCAAGGGCAGGGTCAGGACCAGCAAGACGGGCCGGATCACCGCGTTGACGATGCCCAGCACCAGCGCGGCCACCACGGCAGCGCCAAACCCGGGCACCTTGACGCCCCGCACGACGAACGTTGTGAGGTACAACGCGACTGCATTGATCAGCCACCGCAAGAGGAATCCTGTTCTCAGACCCATATTATAGCACCCCGGAGACCCCCGGCCCGGCGGCCGGGGGCCCGTGCTCGACGCGGTCACCCGGGCATCGCCCTGGGGGTCCGAGAGGCGCGCAACCGCTCCTGGAGGAGCGCCGGCACGCCGCTCACCAGGGTCGCCACCGGGGCGCCGGCGGCTTCGAGGGCCTGGATCTTGTGCGCGGCGGTCCCCTCGGTCCCCGAGATCACCGCGCCCGCGTGGCCCATCCGCTTCCCCTCCGGCGCGGTCCGGCCGGCGATGTAGGCGGCGACCGGTTTCCTGACGTGGGCGGCGATGTACTCGGCCGCATCCTCTTCGGCGCGCCCCCCGATCTCCCCGATCAGCACGATGGCGTGGGTCTCCGGATCGGCGTTGAACAGTTGCAACACGTCGACAAAGCTCATCCCGACCACCGGATCCCCGCCGAGGCCCACGGCGGTGGACTGACCGAGCCCCGCGCGGGTCAGCCCGGCCACGATCTCGTACGTCAGCGTGCCGCTCCGGGAGACGACGCCGACATGGCCGGGGGCGAAGAGGTGGGTGGGCATGATCCCGACGCGGCACTGTCCGGGCGTCGTCACCCCTGGACCGTTGGGACCAAGCACGCGCACCCCCTGCCGGGCCGCGTAGGCCCTCCGTGATGATCACCACGGGATCGAGCCGGCTGGCGACCGACTCCAGCACGGCATCCCTCGCGAACCGCGCCGGCACGAAGATCACGCTGGCGGTGGCGCCGGTCTCGCGGACCGCCTCATCGACGGCTTCGAACACGGGCACGCCATGGACGTGTGATCCGCCTCTTCCGGGCGTCACGCCGGCGACGACGCGTGTCCCCGCCTGGAGCATCAGGTCGGTATGGAACATCCCTTGGTAGCCGGTGATGCCCTGGACCAGCAGGCGCGTGTCGCGGCCGACGAGGACCGCCATCCTAGGCGCTCCGCCCCAGGGAGACCGCGGCGCGGGCGGCCTCCTCGGCGTCGAGTCCTGCGGCGATCCCGGCCGCGCGGAGGATGCGCTGCCCTTCCTCCTCGTTGGTGCCCGTCAAGCGGATGCTCGCCGGGACCCGGGGGGGGTCCTGGACGATGCCGCGGGCGACATCGTCGCACCGGGTGATGCCGCCGAAGATATTGATGAAGATCGACCGGACCCCGGGCTTCCGCTGGACGATGTCCAGGGCCTTGCGCATCCCCTCCGCGGTCGCCCCGCCGCCGATGTCCAGGAAGTTGGCCGCGCGACCGCCGAAATGCGCCAGGAGGTCGAGC
Source organism: Candidatus Segetimicrobium genomatis (assembly GCA_005883865.1). Classification (GTDB taxonomy): domain Bacteria; phylum Sysuimicrobiota; class Sysuimicrobiia; order Sysuimicrobiales; family Segetimicrobiaceae; genus Segetimicrobium. Next base: position 16,146 of record VBAO01000164.1, on the reverse strand, counting down.
GTGCTCATCACCAGGCCCGCGCCGTTGCCGATGACGGCGATGTCGCCGTCGAGCTCGACGTAGGCCAGCCCGCTGGCCCGGGCCTCCCGCTCGAGGGCGGTCAGCTCCTCCGAGGGGAGGTGGTGGGGGTGCCGGTAGGAGGCGTTGTCATCGAGGACGAACCCGACGATCGCCAACGGGTTGATCTCGGCGAGTTCGGCGTCCTCGGTCCAGTACAGGCGGTAGAGATTCGCGCCGATGCCGGCGAACTGCTCGAGCATCGGGCCGGCGATCCCCAGGCGGCGCCCGAGGGCGCGGGCGAGAAAGGGCGGACACCCGAGGACCGGATCGATCGCGACGGTCGCGATCTTCTCGGGGGTGGCCCGGGCGACGGTCTCGATCTCCACCCCGCCCGCCGCCGAGGCCACCGCGACCGCGCACCGCGCGGCGCGGTCGGTCACGAACGCGAGGTAGTACTCCGCGCCGATCTCCGCGGCCGGGACGACCAGCACCCGCCCGACCCGCTCCCCCTTGATCTCCATCCCGAGGATGGCCCGGGCGTGCGTCTCCGCCTCGGCCGGGGTCTGGGCCAGCTTCACCCCCCCGGCCTTCCCGCGACCTCCCACGAGCACCTGGGCCTTGACGACGACCGGATAGCGCAGGTCGAGCCGGGCCACCTGCTCCGGGCGGTCGACGACGACCCCCTGCTGCACCGGCAGCCCATACCGGGCAAAGACCTCCTTGGCCTGATACTCGTGCAACTTCATCAGAGTTTGAGCAGGGCCACGGTCTCGCGGATGCTGGCCACCGCGGCGTCGAACGCCGCCCGCTCGCTCGGGTCCATCGGCGCGTCCAGGATGCGCTCCACGCCTTCGGCTCCGAGCACCGCTGGCACGCCGACGTAGAGATCCCGCACGCCGTACTGGCCGGTCAGATAGGCCGACAGCGGGAGCACCCGCTTCCGGTCGAGCAGGATCGCCTCGACCATCTGGGCGATCGCCGCCCCGGGAGCGAAAAACGCGCTGCCGGTCTTGAGCAGGCCCACGATCTCGGCCCCGCCTCTGCGGGTGCGCTCGGCGAGGGCCGCGATCCGATCCGCGGGCAGGAGGCGGCTGAGCGGGATCCCGCCCACGGTGGCCAGGCTGGCCACCGGGACCATGTGCGTGTCGCTGTGGGCGCCGATGACGATCGCCGCAACGTCCTGGACCGAGACGCCGAGGGCGTGCGCGATGAACGTGCGGAATCGGGTGCTGTCGAGGGCGCCGCTCTGCCCCATCACCCGTTCGGGCGGAAACCCGCTGACCTTGTAGGCCAGGTAGACCATCGCGTCCAGGGGATTGGTCACCACGATCAGATGCGCGTTCGGGGAACGCCGGGTCACCTGCTCGGCGACGCCCCGGACGATCCCGGCGTTGGTCGCCAACAACTCCTCCCGGCTCATGCCGGGCTTCCGGGCGATCCCGGCGACGACCACCACGACATCGGAGCCCGCGGTCTCGTCGTACCCGTTGGTCCCGGTGATGCGGAGGTCGATCCCCTCGATCGGCTCCGCCTGCGTGAGGTCGAGCGCCTTGCCCTGGGGCATCCCCTCGATGACATCCACCAGGACGATGTCCGCGAGCCGGTGCGAGAGCATCCATTGCGCCGCCGAATGCCCGACGTTCCCGGCTCCGACGATCGTCACCTTGGCGCGTGTCTTGGCCACCCGGCCTCCCTCCGTTGAGGACCCGCCCTACATGGCATCGATCACGGCGGCGGCGAATTCGCTGGTGCGGACCTCGCGGGCGCCCTCGGTGAGCCGCGCGAGATCGTAGGTCATGACCTTGCGTCGGAACGTGGCTTCCATGCCCCTGACGATGAGATCCGCGGCCTCCCGCCACCCGAGATGCTCGAGCATCATCACCCCCGACAAGATCAGGGACCCGGGATTGACCTTGTCCTGATTCGCGTACTTGGGCGCGGTCCCGTGGGTCGCCTCGAACACGGCGTGGAAGTCGCTCAGGTTCCCGCCCGGCGCCATGCCGATGCCGCCGACCTGCGCGGCCACCGCGTCCGAGATGTAGTCGCCGTTCAGGTTCCCGGTCGCAATCACATCGAACGACCGAGGCCGGGTCAGCAGGTGCTGGAACGTCACGTCGGCGATGTAGTCCTGGATCAGCAGCCTGCCCGGGGGCGCCTTCCCGCCGTGCTGCTTCTCAACCTCGGCCCAGGTGATCGTGCGGTCCCCGAACTCCTCCCGCGCCACCTCGTAGCCCCACGCGGCGAACGCGCCCTCGGTGTACTTCATGATGTTGCCCTTGTGCACCAGGGTGACGCTCCGCCGGCCGTGATCCAGCGCGTACCGGATCGCCTTCCGGACCAGCCGCTTGGTCCCAAACGGGCTCATCGGCTTGAGGCCCACCCCGGCCCCCTCCCGGATCTTCCACTTAAACTCTCGCTCGACGAATTCGATCAGGCGCTTGGCCTCGGGGCTCCCGCCCGCAAACTCGTACCCCACGTAGATGTCCTCGGTGTTCTCCCGAAACACCACCACATCCACCTGTTCCGGGTGCCGCACCGGGCTCGGCACGCCCTCGAAGTAGCGCACCGGGCGGACGCACGCGTAGAGGTCGAGTTGCTGGCGGAGCGACACGTTCAGGCTGCGGAACCCCCCGCCGATCGGGGTGGTGAGCGGGCCCTTGATGCCGACGGTGTAGTAGGTGAACGCCCGGAGCGTATCGTCGAGCAGCCAGGTCCCGAACCGGGTGTGGGCCTTCTCGCCCGCGAAGACCTCGAACCAGACGATCCGCCGCCGGCCGGCGTAGGCCTTCTTGACCGCCGCCTCCAGCACGCGCGCGGTCGCGCGCCAGATATCCGGCCCGGTGCCGTCGCCCTCGATGAACGGGATGATGGGCGTGTCGGGCACGTGGAGCCTGCCGTCCCGAACTTCGACCCGCTGTCCCTCGCGGGGAGGGGTGAGTTTTTCCAGCGTGATCATGGCTCAGGTCCCCCGGGGTTCTTTCTTGCCCCCGAACAGCCTCAGGAGCGCTCTCCAGGGGTCGAAGTAGTCGTCGGCCATCCGTTCCTTGAGCGGGATGATGGCGTTGTCTGTGATGTGGATGTGCTCGGGGCAGACCTCCTCGCAGCACTTGGTGATATTGCAGAAGCCGATGCCGCCACTGCCTTTCAGGAGGTCCGTCCTCGAGCGGGTGTCCTTGGGATGCATCTCCAGGGCCGCGATCCGCACCATGAACCGCGGCCCCATGTACCGGTCCATTCCCTCGTGTTCGCGCAAGACGTGGCAGACGTCCTGGCAGAGGAAACACTCGATGCATTTCCGGAACTCGTACAACCGCTCCACGTCCTCGGGGTACATCTTCCACGGCCCGGGATCGTTCGCGTCGGGCGTAAACGGCGGAATCTGCTGGTTGACGCGGTAGTTCCAGGAGACATCCGTGACGAGATCCTTGATCAGCGGAAACACCTTGATCGGGCGGACGGTGATCGGCCGAGCCCCGAACTCATCGACCCGGGTCTTGCACATCAGTCGCGGGCGCCCGTTGACCTCGGCGCTGCAGGACCCGCACTTCGCCGCTTTGCAGTTCCATCGACACGCGAGGGTGCCGTCCAGGTGCGCCTGGATATAATGAATCCCGTCCAGGACGACCATCCCCTCGGTGATCGGGACCTGGTAGGTCACCAGGTCGCCGTGCTTGGCGTAGCCCCGGAACACGTGGAACCTCGCCTCGGCCATCGCTTCCGCTCCCCCCTGCGCGGCGCCCGCGGCTCGAACCGTCAGGCCCCCTGCCGGACGAGCCGGGTGAGGTCCGCCGGCACCGGCGGCACGGGCCGCGTGCTGACCTGCATCCGTCCGTCCGACTGGGCGACCACGATGTTTCGGGCGCCCCAGGTGGGATCCTGATCGGGGCAGTCGAGCCGCCAGTGCGCCCCGCGGCTCTCCTTCCGCTCGATCGCCGACCGGAAGATCGCCTCGCAGAGCGTCAGCATGAACCGGACGTCCCGGCAGGCGTGCCACCCGGGATTGAAGAGCATCGAGCCGCCGGCGTGCAACTGCTCGGCCCGCTTTTGAAGCGCCACGATCTTTTGCAGCCCCTCGGCGAGTTGCTCGCCGGTCCGCGCGATCCCGGCGTACGTGCCCATGACGTCCTGCAGCTCCTCGTGCAGCGTGAAGGGATTCTCCCCTCCCGACGCATCGAATGGTCGCTGGAGCAACGCGCGCTCCGCGGCCGCCTGGCGGCCGTCGACGGCTGGCAGGGTCCGGACCGCCTTCGCGTAGGCCGCCGCGTGCTCGCCGGCCCGCTTGCCGAAGACCAGGAGGTCGGAGAGCGAGTTGCCGCCCAGGCGATTCGCCCCATGCAGGCCGGCGGCCACCTCCCCCGCGGCGTACAACCCCGGAACGGTCGACGCGCCCGTCCCGGCCTCGACCCGAACCCCCCCCATCACGTAGTGGACCGTGGGGGCCACTTCCATCGGCGACCTGGTGATGTCGATGTCGGCGAGTTTGAGGAACTGTTCGTGCATGCTGGGCAGCTTCTTCTTGATGACCTCGGCGCCGCGGTGGCTGATGTCGAGGAACGCCCCGCCGTGCGGGCTCCCCCGCCCGGCCTGCACTTCCTTATAGATGGCGCGCGAGACGACGTCCCGGCTGCTCAGGTCGAGCTTCTTCGGATCGTAGCGCTCCATGAAGCGCTCGCCCTTTGCGTTTCGGAGGATCCCGCCCTCTCCCCGCACCGCCTCGGTGACGAGGATCCCGCGCACGCCGGGCGGCCACACCATCCCGGTCGGATGGAACTGCACCATTTCCATGTCCATCAACTCCGCGCCCGCCTCGTAGGCCATCGCGCAGCCGTCGCCGGTGCATTCCCAGGAGTTGCTCGTCACCTTGTACACTTTGCCCCAGCCGCCGGTCCCGAGGATCACGGCCTTCGCCTTGAAGACCACGAACCGGCCGTCTTCGCGGCGGTACCCAAAGGCCCCGGCGATCCGCTCGGCGTCCCTCAGCAGCCGCGTGAAGGTGACCTCCATGTGGACCGTGATGCCGCTGTGGACGGCTTTGTCCTGCAGGGTCCGGATGAGCTCGAGCCCCGTGCGGTCGCCCACATGGCAGAGACGCCGGTACGTGTGCGCGCCAAACGGCCGCTGGAGGATCTTGCCCTCGGGGGTGCGGTCGAACAGCCCGCCCCACCGTTCGAGCTCGTAGACGCGCTCCGGGGCCTCCTTCGCGAAGATCTCCACCATGCGGTAGTCGTTGATCATCTGCCCGCCGCGCATGGTGTCGGCGAAGTGCACCTGCCAGCCATCCTGGGGGTCGACGTTGCCCAGGGCCGCGGCGATGCCCCCTTCGGCCATCACGGTGTGGGCCTTGCCGAGCAGCGACTTGCAGACCAGGCCGACCGCGCACCCCGCCTCGGCCGCGGCGATCGCGGCGCGCAGCCCCGCCCCCCCGGCGCCGATCACCACGACGTCGTACTCGAACGTCTCGTACCAGTCGGTCACGCAGGCGTCTCCTGGGCGTGCCGCGCTAGAACAACACCGGGTCCGAGATCACGTGCGCCATGAGTAACCGAACGTACACGTCGACGGCGACCACCGAGAAGAGGCTCGTCCACGCCCAGAACGCGTGGTAGTGGTTGAGGGGGGTCACCCCCTGCCACAGGCGAAAGCGCGCCTGGCCACCCCTCGCGCACGAGAAGCAGTCGAGGTTGCCCCCCACCAGATGCCGGAACGCGTGGCACCCGAGCGTGTACCCGGACAACAGCACGACGTTGGCGAGGAACAGCAGCGAGCCGAGGCGGATCCCGACGCGCCCGTCGAAGACGAACGCGTGGATCGCATCGATCCACAGGAAGACGAGCACGGCGACGGCGGCGTAGAGCAGGTACCGGTGGAGGTTGTTGACGATAAAGGGAAACGCCGTCTCCCCGGCGTACCGGCGGCGCGACTCGGGGATCATGCACGAGATGGGATCGGCGAAGTAGGAGCGGTAGTAGGCCTTGCGGTAATAGTAGCAGGTCGCGCGGAACCCGGCCGGAGCCCACAGGACCCAGAACGCCGGCGAGATCGGGATGGACGCCACCACGACCTGCGGCGAGTAAAACGGGGACAGGTACGATCCGTACGACCCGTGCCCCTGGAGCGCCACCCACGTCGCATAGACGATGAATCCGGACAGGATCGTGACGGTGGCGGCCGGCTGGAGCCACCAAGGGATCGATGGGGCGTATGGGTGTGGTACCGTGTGATCGGCCATGGAGACTCTGCCCGACGCCGTCGTGCCCGAGGCCGGCGCACGTCGGGGCGCGGAGGCTATTCCCGTCCACCGGCGCCGTTTCCTCCCCGCCGCAGAGGGGCGGGTGCGAAGTCCACGCGGCAGCGCGGTATACTGGTAACGCTGAATGCAGGAGGGAACGATGAGCACCGGCGGACAGTACCGGGTCGAGCGCGACGCCCTGGGCGAGGTGCGGGTTCCGGCCGACGCCTACTACGGGTCGCAAACCGTCCGCGCGATCGAAAACTTCCCGATCAGCGGCCTGCGCCTCCCGCGGGCGTTCATCGGGGCGACCGCGACGATCAAGCGGGCGGCCGCGGAGGTGAACGCCGCCCTGGGCCTCCTCGATCCGAAGAGCGCCGGGGCGATCGCGCAGGCGGCCCAGGAGGTCGCGGAGGGGACGTGGGACGCGCAGTTCCCGATCGACGCCTTCCAGATGGGGGCCGGCACCGCCCAGAACATGAACGCGAACGAGGTGATCGCCAACCGCGCGATCGAGATCCTCGGGGGCAAGCGGGGCGACTACACGCTCGTCCACCCGAATGACCATGTCAACATGGCCCAATCCACGAACGACGTCACCCCGACCGCGATCCGCCTCGCCGCCCTGATGACCCTCGGGGATCTGCTGTCCGCGCTCGAGAACCTTGTGGAGGCCCTGGGGCAGAAGGCCCACGAGTTCGACGGGATCGTGAAGGCGGGCCGCACCCACCTCCAGGATGCCGTCCCGGTCCGGCTCGGGCAGGAGTTCGGCGCGTACGCGCAGGCGATTGCGAACGACATCGAGCGGATCAAGAACGCGCGGGAGCGGCTGCTGTTCATCGGGATCGGCGGCACGGCGACGGGGACCGGGCTCAACGCCGATCCCCAGTACCATCCCCGCATGGTGCGCCGCCTCTCCGAGGTGACCGGCCTCCCGCTGCGGAGTTCGGGCAACCTCTTCGAGTCGATGCAGAACATGGCCGACCCGCTCGAGTGCTCGGCCGCGCTCCGGACGCTCGCGGCCACCCTGACGCGGATCGCCAACGACCTGCGCCTGATGGCCTCCGGGCCGAACACCGGCCTGGACGAGATCCGCCTGCCCCCGGTGCAGCCCGGGTCGTCGATCATGCCCGGCAAGGTCAACCCCTCGATGGCCGAGATGCTGAACATGGTCTGCTTCCATGTCATGGGCAACGACCTGACCGTGCTGGCCGCGGCCCAAGCGGGCCAGCTCGAGCTCAACGTGATGATGCCGGTGATCGCGCTCAACCTGCTCCAGTCGATCCAGATCCTGACCACCGGCGTCCGCGCGTTCACCGACCGGTGCGTCCGGGGCATCGTCGCCAACGAGGAGCGGTGCCGCCACTGGGTCGAGCACAGCGCCGCGCTCGCGACCGCGCTCAACCCCACCCTCGGCTACAGCACCGTCGCCGAGGTCGTGAAGGAGTTCGTGCGGACGGGACGGCCGATCCGGCAGATCGTGCTGGACCGGGGCCTCCTCTCCGAAGGGCAGCTCAACGAGATCTTGTCCGTGCGCGCGATGACCGAGCCGGGCATCCCGGGGAAGGCGCGGGTCTAGCCGGCACACCGAACGAGGGGGGGCTCGATGCACGTGAATCTCTCCGACCTGCTGTGGGTGTTCTTCATCATCTCGTTCCTGCAGCCGGTGCTGGCCCGGGCGCTCCAGCAGGCCGCCCGCCTTCGGGTGTTCCAGCAACTGGAGCGGAGCCGGGGCAGCCGCGTCATCGCCTTGATCCACCGCGAGGAGACGATGAGCCTCCTCGGGTTTCCCATCGTCCGCTACATCGACATCCAGGATTCCGAGGAGGTGCTCCGCGCCATCCGGTTGACGCCGCCGGACCTGCCGATCGACGTCATCCTCCACACACCCGGCGGGCTGGTGCTGGCGGCGGAGCAGATCGCCTCCGCCCTGGGCGACCATCACGGACGGGTCACGGTCTTCGTCCCGCATTACGCGATGTCCGGCGGCACCCTCATCGCGCTCGCGGCGGACGAGATCGTCATGGACCCGCACGCGGTGCTCGGCCCCGTCGATCCGCAACTGGGCCAGCACCCGGCGGTCTCGGTCCTCGCCGCGGTCGCACGCAAGCCCATCGAGCGGGTGGACGATGAGACGCTCATCCTGGCGGACGTCGCCCAGAAGGCGTTGCAGCAGGTCCGCAGGGCGGTTGCCGTGCTGACGGCGCGGCGGCTGCCGGCCGATCGGGCGCAGGCCCTGGCCGACGCCCTGACCAGCGGCCAGTGGACCCACGACTATCCGATCGCGGTTGCGGAAGCCCGGGAGCTGGGGTTCACGGTGTCGACCGAGATGCCGCGGGTGATCTACGACCTGATGCAGCTGTATCCGCAGTCCGGGCGGCGCCGGCCGTCGGTGGAGTACGTCCCGCTCCCCTATCGCGCGCCGGCCACGCCCCTCCCGGGCAAACGGGAGCCCAGGTAACGCCGCCGCCCGCGTGGCGCGGCGACGGCGCTCAAGCGGACGGCGTCCAGGTGGGTTCGGCCCGCCCCGCGGCGTGGTTTGCCGCCCGGGCCAGGACAAAGAGCAGATCGGAGAGCCGGTTCACGTACTTCAGCAGCTCGGGGTTGACCGGTTCGCTCGATGCGAGCCGCACGATCGCGCGCTCGGCGCGGCGCGCCACCGTGCGCGCGTGGTGGAGGGCGGACGCCGCCGGGGTCCCTCCGGGGAGGACGAACTGGCGGAGGGGCGGGAGCCGGTCTTGGAAACGATCGATGTCCCGCTCGAGCGCCGCCACCCGCTCCGGCGTGGCCCGGGCGATATGTCCGCCCGCGCGATCCGCGGCGTCGGGAGTGGCCAGTTCGGCCCCCAGGTCGAACAACTGATGCTGCAGGCGCTCCAAGATGGCATCGATCTCCTGAGACGGGCCGGCCGCCCGGGCCAGGCCGAGCACCGCGTTCAGCTCATCGACGCTGCCGTACGCGCGAACCCGAGGGTGGTCCTTCGAAACGCGCGCCCCGCCGAACAGGCCGGTCTCACCGCTGTCGCCGGTTCTGGTGTAGATCCGCGTCACAGACGACTCATTCGCCCGCCGGGACTCCCTCCCGGCGCCGCGCGGAGGCCGCAGTCTCACCCTGGCCCGGACCGGGAGCCAGGTAGGTGCCGAACCATGCCAGAATGTGTCGCAGCCGCTCGACGCGGTGCTTGGGCTGCCCGCTCCGGGAGAGGTCATGGCTCTCCCCGGGGAACCGCACGAACAGCGTTGGAGTCCCCTGCTTCTTGAGTGCGACAAAGAGCTGCTCGGCCTGCTCGATCGGACAGCGCAGGTCGGTCTCGCTGTGGAGAATCAGCAGCGGCGTCCGGACCTGCCGGACGTAGGTGATCGGCGACCGCTCGAGGTAGAACCCCGGGCACTCCCACGGGTCGCCGGGGTACTCCCAGAACCCCTTCTGGTACGCGAGGTCCGACGTCCCCCACTGGCTGTAGGCGTTGCTGATGCTCCGCATCGTCACGGCGGCTCGGAACCGCTGGGTATGTCCCACGATCCAGTTGGTCATGAATCCGCCGTAACTCCCCCCGGCGACCCCGAGCCGGTCCGGATCGATCCACGGGAACGTTTCGAGCGCATAATCCACGGCGCGCATCAAGTCCTCGTAGTCCTTGCCGCCCCAGTCGTGGCGGGTCGCCGCGGTAAACGCCTGGCCATACCCCTGACTCCCCCGGGGGTTGGTGTAGATCACGCCGTACCCCGAAGCGGCCAGCAACTGGAACTCGTGGAAGAAGGCGTTCCCGTACGCCGCGTGCGGCCCACCGTGGATCTCGAGCACGGTCGGATACCGCGCGCCGGGCGCCGCGGATGCCGGCCGCAAGGCCCATCCCTCCACCGGCCATCCGTCCGGCCCGGCGCATTGGAATCGCTCCGGGACTGAGAGGGCCAGCGTCCGGAGAAGCGGCCCGTTCCAGTCGGAGATCCGCCGCAGCGGTCCGGGTCCGCGGCCTAGATCCCGGACGGCGACCTCTCCGGGGGTCAGCGGATCGCTCTCGATACACGCCACCCGGCGGGCGGCGCGATCGAGCGAGCACCCGATCAGCTCGTGGTCCCCGGCCGTCTCCGGCCGAACGGCGCCGTCCGCGACGGCCACAGAGGCGATCTGGGTATTCCCCCCCTCGCCGTGCATGAAGAACACCCGGGACCCGTCGGGCGCCCACGCGAGCCCGCCCGCGCCCGGATGGGCACGCACGTCGGTGAGGACGTGGTGATCTGCGCTGCGGTCGAGCGATCGGGTCAGGCACACGGGAGCCCCGCCGGAGGCGGGCACGACCCACACCGCGGCGTTGGTCGCACCCCGGGAGGCGTTGTCGTGCCCGACGAAGGCGATCCGGGTCCCGTCGGGGGACCAGGCGGGTTGGCCCGCGGGCCCGATGCTCCCGGTCAGGCGCCGCGGCGGCGCGCCGCCCTCCGACGGAATGACCCAGATGTCGGCAATGTTCGTCAGGTCGGCGTCGGGGTTGGGATTGGCGGCATAGGCGAGCCACCGTCCATCGGGCGACCAGGCGGGGTTGGTGTGGTCGCACTCGTCCTGCGTGACCTGACGCGCCTCCCCTCCGTCCGCGGGAAGCACCAGCACCTGCTTCCACTTCCCATCCCAAAAGCCCTCGCCGTCGTTCTTGTACCTGAGGCGTGAGATCACGCGCACGTCGCTCTCGGCGGCCCCGGCCGCGGGCCGGGGTGGTTTGCCAACCACGGCGAGCCACCGGCCGTCGGGGGACCAGGCCACCTCGGATGGGGAGAGCGCACCCGATGTGACCTGGCGCGCTTCCCCGCCGTCCGCGGCGATGACCCAGACCTGTTTGTCTCCGCTCCGGTCCGAGATGAACGCGAGGCGGGTCCCGTCCGGAGACCACCGGGGCCAGGTGTCCTTGCCGCGAGCGGTGGTGAGCTGCAGGGGGGATCCGTGATCGACGGGGACAATCCACAGGTGGGCCTGATAGGTGTTGGCCGCCGCGTCCGTGACCGTCACGATGCACGCCACCCGCGATCCATCGGGGGAGAGCTGCGGATCGTTCGCGATCTTGAACGCGAGCACGTCCTCGATTGTGATCGGCCGCGGCATGCTGGGGTCTCCTTCTCCGGCGGGCGAAGCGCCCCCTCCGCGATCCGCGGGGTCAGCGTCCGACGGCGAGGCGCTCGGCCAACGGGGTGGGCAGGCCGCGCGCGGCCATCTTCTCCTGCGTCGCCGCCACCGCATACTCGAGGCGCCGGAGCGTTATGGTGCGGGCGGTGGTGTCCAGCACGAGGTAGGACGCACGCGGATCCCCATCCCGGGGCTGGCCGACGCTCCCCACGTTGACGATGTACCGCGCCGCCCGCGCGAGCCGGACGCCCCTCCCCACCGGCAGGCGCCGCGCGCTCACCGCCCCGTCCGCTTGAAGGATGAACGCGCCCGGAACGTGGGAGTGCCCGACGAGGCAGAGGGAAAATGCGTGGTCCGAGAAGATGGCGAGAGAGGTGGGAAGGTCGAGGATATACTCCTCGATCGGATCGCGCGGGCTGCCGTGCACGGCCAGGAACGCGGGGTCATCGAGGCGGGGAGGCAGCGTAGCGAGCCACGCGCGGGTCTCCTGGGTGAGGACATCCCGCGTCCATTCGATCGCCGCGCGCGCGAGCGGGGTGAAGGCGCTCGGGTCGAGCACCCCCGCCGCGGCGAGGTCGTGGTTCCCCGCGATCACGGGCCCCCCGAGGGCGCGGATGCGCGCCGCGCACTCGTTGGGATCGGGGCCGTATCCGACGGTGTCCCCGAGGCACAGGCAGGCGTCCAGCCTGCCCCGCCGGGTATCTCGCAGCACGGCCTCCAGGGCCTCCAGGTTTCCGTGGACGTCGGAGAGCACCGCGTACCGCATGCGGGGGTGCGGACGTTACCGCCGCCGTCTGGCGAGCTCCGCGAGCACCTCGGCGGGGTCGACTCCCTGGAACGCGAGGAGGGCAAGCGTGTGAAACCACAGGTCGGCGACTTCCTCGACGAGCCGCCCGCCCGTCTCCTTCCTGGCGGCCCGGGTCACCTCGGCGGCCTCCTCCATGACCTTCTCATTGAGGCGCGCGAGGCCTTCTGAGAACAGCTGGGTCGAATACGAATCCTTGCGGGGCCGGTTGCGCCTGTCCGCGAGGACGGCGGCCACCTCGCCGAGCACCCCGGCTCCGGCCGCGGCGCCGCCGGGGCCGCGGTCGGGCGGCCTCGCCGGGGGCGCCTCGGTCCCGATCGCGGCATGTCCGCCCTCCTGCACGACGCTCCGGTAGAAACAGGACCGGCGGCCGGTGTGGCAGGCCGCGCCGGTCTGATCCACCTGCAGCAACACCGCGTCGCCGTCGCAGTCGACGGTGACCGCCGAGACCCGCTGGGTGTGCCCGGATTCCTCCCCCTTCCGCCACAGGCGGTTCCTGCTGCGGCTCCAGTACCACGCCTGCCCGGTGGCCAGGGTGCGCGCGAGGGCCTCCTGGTTCATGTGGGCGACCATCAGCACCTCGCCGCTGGCGGCATCCTGCGCCACCGCGGTCACCAAGCCCCGGGCGTCGAACGTCAACGTGTCGCTCTCCATTCCAAACCTCCCTACCTCGTGGGACGGCAGACGGGGCCGGGCGATCCCGCTCACAGGCGGACCGGGACCCCGGCCGCCGCCAACTGCGCCTTGGCTGTGGCGATGCTGTGCCGGCGGAAATGAAACATGGACGCGGCGAGGACGCCGTCGGCGTCGGCCTCCTTGATCACGGTGACGAAGTGGCCGGGATCGCCCGCGCCGCCCGAGGCGATGACCGGGACCCGGACGGCCTGGGTGACCGCGCGGGTGAGCGCAAGATCGTAGCCGTCCCCGCGGCCGTCCCGGTCCATGCTGGTCAGGAGAATCTCGCCGGCCCCGAGCCCCGCCGCCTCGCGGGCCCACCCGACCGCGTCGCGTCCGGTCGGCGTCCGCCCCCCGTGAGTGTACACTTCCCACCGCCCGTCTGAAACCTGGCGCGCATCGATCGCCACCACGATGCACTGGCTCCCAAACCGCAGCGCCGCTTCGCGGAGGAGTTCGGGCCGCTGGACCGCCGCGGTGTTGATCCCCACCTTGTCGGCCCCGGCGGTGAGCATCCGCCGCAGGTCCTCCACCGTCCTGAGGCCGCCGCCGACGGTGAACGGAATCGTGAGCACCTCCGCGGTCCGCCGGACAACGTCCTCCATGATGCCCCGGCGCTCGTGGCTCGCCGTGATGTCCAGGAAGATCACCTCGTCGGCGCCCTCGCGATCGTAGGCCACGGCGAGCTCGACCGGATCGCCGGCGTCACGCAGGTTGATGAAGCTCGTGCCCTTGACGACGCGGCCGGCATCGACGTCGAGGCAGGGGATGACGCGTCTGGCCAGCATCGGCTCACGCGGCGGCGGCCAGGAGTTCCTCCAGCCGCACCCGCCCCTCGTACAACGCCCGGCCGACGATCCCCCCCTCGAGCCCTGCGGCCTCGAGCTCCCTGAGCCGGAGGATGTCTTCGACCGAAGCGATCCCGCCGGCGGCGATGACCGGCACGCTGACCTCCCGCAGCATCCGCTCGACCGCGGCCACGTTCGGTCCCCAGAGCATCCCGTCCCGTTCGATGTCCGTGTAGATAATCCGCCGCGCGCCGGCCTGGACGGCCTGCGTCGCCGCGGCCGTCGCCGACAGCCCGGGGCGGGTCACCCATCCCTCCGCCGCCGCAAGCCCGCGCCGGGCGTCGATCGCCACCGCGATGCGCTCGCCAAACCGGCGGCAGGCCTCTACGAGGAGCTCCGTGCCGCTCACCGCGGCGGTCCCCAAGATCACGCGGGCGGCGCCCGCCTCGAGCCATCGCGTGACCGCCTCGAGGCTCCGCACGCCGCCGCCCACCTCGACGGGGACCCGCACGGCCGCGATGAGTCGCTGGATCACCGCCACGTTGACCGGCGCCCCGGAGAACGCGCCGTCCAGATCGATCACGTGCAGCCATGCGGCCCCGGCGGTTTGCCAGCGGAGGGCCGCGTCCACAGGGTCGCCGTCGTAAACGCGTTCGCTGTCGGCCTCGCCCTGAATGAGGCGAACGCACCGCCCGCCGCGCACGTCAACGGCCGGAAGCACCAGCACCGACGGCCCACCGCGCGAAGTTCGCCACGATCCGCATCCCCGCCGCCCCGGATTTCTCGGGGTGAAACTGGGTGGCCCAGATGTTCCCCCTCCCGACGACGGCCGCCACCTGGCCGCCGTACTCTGCGGTCGCCGCCACGAGCGCGGGGTCCGCCGGCGCGGCATGATACGAGTGGATGAAGTACACGTACTCGCCGGTGACGCACCCGTCGAGCAGGGGGGATGGCCGGAGCAATCTCAGGGCGTTCCATCCCATGTGGGGGACCTTGACGGCGCCCGCGAGGCGCACAATGCGGCCCGGAAGCACGCCGAGCCCCCGGTGGGCCCCGTCCTCCTCGCTGGCCTCAAACAGGAGTTGCATCCCAAGGCAGATACCCAGAAACGGCCGCCCGGAGTCGATGAACGCGCGAATCCGGTCGGCGAATCCTGCGCTGCGGAGGCGATCCATCGCCGGACCGAATGCGCCGTCCCCCGGAACGACCACGGCCTCCGCCCCGTCGAGCGCGCGGGGCGAGTCGACGAGACGCGCCTCGAGCCCCTGGCGCTCCAGCGCCTTCTGGATGCTGCGGAGGTTGCCGGCCCCGTAGTCGACGACCGCGATCACGTGAGCGTGCCCTTGGTCGAAGGAACCCCCTGCACCCGCGGGTCCATCCGGGACGCCCGGTCGAGCGCCAGGGCCAGCGCCTTGAACGCCGCCTCGATGATGTGGTGCGCGTTCCGGCCGTGGACCAGCACCAGGTGGAGCGTGATCCCCGCGTTCATGGCAAAGGCGCGGAAGAACTCCTCGGTGAGGTCGGTGTCGTAGTCGCCCAGCCGCTGCCGGGGGACCGGCACGGCATAGTGGAGGTAGGGTCGCCCGCTCACGTCGACGGCGGCCAGCACCAGCGACTCGTCGAGGGGCGCGTGGGCGGAGGCGAACCGGGTGATCCCGGCCCCATCCCCCAGCGCGTCCTTGAACGCCCGGCCGAGCGCGATCCCCACGTCCTCCACCGTGTGGTGGGCATCGATCTCCAGGTCGCCCCGGGCGTCGACGTTGAGATCGAAACGCCCATGCCGGGCCAGTTGGGCGAGCATGTGGTCGAGGAAGGGGAGACGGGTCGAGCCGGCGAACCGGCCCGCGCCGTCGAGATCCCAGACCACCTCGACCTGCGTCTCCGCCGTCCCCCGCACTACCCGGCCCAGCCGCTTCACGCCGGGCCTCCCCGCGCCTCGACCGCCAGGACGTGAGCGGGAAACTCCTCGTACCGGCCCAGCCGCTCGATGACCGGCCGCACGCGCGCGAGGCCCTCGGCGGTGAGGTGCGCCACCGAGGTCGCCTTGAGGTAGCTGAGCACGGTCACCCCGGACGTCACCCGGGCAAACCCGCTCGTCGGGAGGGCGGCGGGAACACCGATCGCGTAGTTGCCCGCGGAGAAGGGGGTATGCTGGCCCAGCAGGATCTCACCCGCATTGCGGATCAGCCCGAGCGTGGCGTACGGATCCCGGGTGGCGCCGCCGCCGCCGCGACCGCGTCGACCACGATCGCCCCCCCGTAGCGGCTCAGCGCCGCCTCGGCGAACTCGCGACGCCGGGCCGGCAGCCTGTCCAGGTATCGCGGCAACCGCTCCCTCACCTCCTCGGCCTGCGCCGCCGAGGGCGTGACCAGGAGCGCCGCGGAGTCCCCCCCGTGCTCGGCCTCGTTGAGGAGATCGAGGGCAAGCCGGTCCGGATCGGCGGATTCGTCGGCGATGATCATCGACTCGGTCGGGCCGAGGAACGACAACACCCGAACGCCGTACGATTGGACCACGATCTGGGCAGCGGTGACGTA
>VBAO01000206.1 GCA_005883865.1 Candidatus Segetimicrobium genomatis | reverse complement strand
GGCAACGGCGAGATGACCGGGATCCCCTGGATCGACGAGTCGGGGATGCTTGGGTCGCCGATCGGAATCACGAACACGTATGCCGTCGGCCTCGTGCGGGATGCGCTGATCGCGCATGCCATCGAGCACGGCTACAGCCACCGGTTTCACCTGCCGGTCGTCGCCGAGACGTTCGACGGCTACCTCAATGACATCGACGCATTCCCGATTACGCGCCAGCACGTCGAGGAGGCGCTCGCGGCGGCGGGGGACGGGCCGGTGGCCGAGGGCAACGTCGGGGGGGGCACCGGCATGCGCTGCCACGGATTCAAAGGCGGGATCGGCACCTCCTCCAGGATCGTCGAGGGGGAGAGCGGGCGGTACACGGTCGGGGTCCTCGTGCAGGCGAACTACGGGCGGATGATCCACCTGCGGGTCGACGGCGTGCCGGTGGGACGGGCGCTCGCGCGGTCGGAGGCGCCGCGGGAACCCAACGGGTCGATCATCATCGTCATCGGGACGGATGCCCCCCTCCTTCCGATTCAGTGCACCCGCCTGGCGCGGCGGGCGACCGTGGGACTCGCGCGCGTCGGGGGCCACGGGTTCAACACCAGCGGCGACCTGTTCCTCGCATTCGCGACCGGCAACGAGCTGCCGGCTCCGCCCGCGGGCCTCTACGCGCTTCGAATGGTCCCGCACGAGCACATCGATCCATTCTTCGAGGCGGTCGCCGAGGCAACCGAGGAATCGATCCTCAACGCGCTCGTCGCGGCGGAGACGATGACGGGCCTCCGGGGGACGGTCGAGGCGCTGCCCCTGGAGGTCTTGCGCAGGCTGGCGCATCCGGCGTAGGGGATGTCGCCGACAACGCATGCGCTGGTCGGCGCTGCGCTCGGCCGGCTGGCGAAGCGGACGGACCGGGCGTTCCTGGCGGGGGTGGCATCCCATGCGTTGCTCGACGGCCTGCCCCACCGGGATTCCTTGCACCCCCTGATGTGGCTGGTCGACGCGTGCGGCGTGCTCGGTGTGGTCGCCCTGGCAGCCGCGTCCCGCGACGCCGGCATGCTTGCGGGCGCAGCCGGGGGGGTGCTGCCCGATCTCGAGAACCTTTCCGAGAGCCCCCCGGGCAGGCACACGAAGATTTTTCCGTCACACTGGGCCCCCCATCGGCGCCACCGGTGGGGTCTCGCGCTGGGCGCGGAATTGCTGGTCGTCGCTGCTGCGCTCCTGGGGCTCAGCGCCCTGGAATCGTCCGGGTCGACGCCACCGTCACAACGGAGGGCCGATGTGATTAAATAGAGCAGTGATGGCCGACGACGTTAAGCGGCGCGCGAGCGCCCATGCCGGACCCACGACCACCGGTGCCCACGCCTCCGGCGGGGCCCGTGATCCGTTTCTCCTGGCCTGCCGGCGCGTGCCGACCGAATACACGCCCATCTGGCTGATGCGGCAGGTCGGCCGATATCTGCCCGAGTACCGCGCGATCCGGGAACGCCTGAGCCTCCTCGACCTCTGCAAAACCCCCGAGGCGGCCGCGGAAGTGACCGTGCTTCCGGTCGATCGCTTCAAGGTCGACGCGGCGATCATCTTCGCCGACATCCTGCTCGTCGCCGAGCCGCTCGGGGTCGGGTTGGAGTTTGCGAAGGGGGAGGGGCCCGTCATCCAGGCCCCGCTGAGGACCCCCTCGGATGTCGAGCGGCTCCCGGAGGTGGACCCCGACGAGGCGGTCCCGTTCGTGTTCGAGGCGATCCGGCTGGCCAGGCGGGCGCTCGGCGGGCGGGTGCCGCTCATCGGGTTTGCCGGCGCGCCGTTCACCCTGGCGTCCTATTTGATCGAAGGCGGTCCGTCGCAGGCCTTCCTGCGGACCAAGCGGGTGATGCATACCGAGCCGCGCACCTGGCAGGCGTTGATGGAGAAGCTCTCACGGCTGGCGATCCGATATCTCAACGGACAGATCGCCGCGGGCGCGCAGGCGGTGCAACTCTTCGACAGCTGGGTGGGATGCCTGTCGCCCGCCGATTATCGTCACAACGTGCTGCCGTATATGCGCGGGGTCATCGCCGCCATCGAGGGCGGCGTCCCGGTCATCCACTTCGGCACCAACACGGCCGGCCTCCTGGAACTGATGCGGGAGGCCGGGGGCGATGTGATCGGCCTGGACTGGCGCGTGGACCTCGGCCAGGCCTGGCGCCGCCTCGGCGACGGCGTGGCCGTCCAGGGGAACCTCGATCCTGCGGTCCTGCTGGCCGATCTCGAGGCGATCCGGCGGGCCGCTCGGGCCGTGCTCGCGAGCGCGGGCGGCCGGCCGGGGCACATCTTCAACCTCGGGCACGGCGTGCTTCCCGGAACCCCGTGGCAGCACGTCGCCGGGTTGGTGGAAATGGTGCGGGAGGAGAGCCGGCGCTAGGATGGCGCCGCCCCA
The DNA here is from genome assembly GCA_005883865.1 of Candidatus Segetimicrobium genomatis. GTDB lineage: Bacteria > Sysuimicrobiota > Sysuimicrobiia > Sysuimicrobiales > Segetimicrobiaceae > Segetimicrobium. The sequence continues at coordinate 4,065 of VBAO01000206.1, read as the reverse complement.
CGACGCCGTTCTGCTCATCGCCTTTGGAGCGCCGGCCCGTATGGAGGACGTCCGGCCGTTCCTGGCCAACGTCGTCCGCGGCCGGAGGGTCCCGCCCGAGCGGATCGAAGAGGTGGTCCACCACTACGCGCGGTTCGACGGCCATTCCCCGCTGACCGAGCTCACCCAGCGCCAGGCCCGGGCGCTGGAGGCCGACCTGGCCTCGCGAGGCCCGGCGATCCCCGTCTACGTGGGGATGCGAAACTGGGCCCCGTATCTGCACGAGACCCTGGCGCGCATGCGATCGGAGGGCGTGCGGCGCGCCGTGGGGATCGTGATGGCGCCCCACCGCAGCTACTCGAGTTGGGACCAATACCACGAGAACGTCGCGGAGGCGCGTGCGCGGGTGGGCGAGGGAGCGCCCGAGGTGGCCTACCTTCGGGCGTGGTTCGATCACCCGGGGTTCATCGAGGCGCAGGCCGACCGGGCGGCGGCGGCGCTGGACCTTGTGCCGTCGGAGGAACGATCCACCACCCACATGATCTTCACCGCCCACAGCATCCCATCGGCGATGGCGGCCAACGGCCCCTACGTGGAGCAACTGACGGCTTCCGGCCGCCTCGTGGCCGCCCGGGTCAGCCTCCCCCGATGGTCGGTGGCGTATCAGAGCCGGAGCGGAGATCCCAGGACGCCCTGGCTGGGCCCGGACGTCAACGACGTGATCCGGGATCTCGGGCCCCGGGGAGCGGGGGCGGCCGTCGTCGTGCCCATCGGGTTCGTCTGCGACCACATCGAGGTGCTGTACGACCTCGACGTGGAAGCCCGCGAGACCGCCGATGCGGCCGGACTGGCCTTCTACCGAACGGGCACCGTGGCGGAGCATCCGGCATTCATCCGGATGCTGGGCGATCTCGTCCTCGCGGGCGCGGTGGCGTGATGGCCCAGGGACGCGTCGTGGAGTCCGAGAGTCCGCGGATCGTGGTCGTCGGGGGCGGCATCGCCGGCCTCTCGGCGGCATACCGGCTCGTCGAACTGGGGAAGTCCCGCGGCACGCCCGTGGACCTCATCCTGCTCGAGGCGCGCGACCGGCTCGGCGGGATCATCTCGACCGAACGCATCGACGGCTATCTCGTGGAGGGAGGCCCGGACTCGTTTCTGACGGAGAAGCCGTGGGCGCGGGCCCTCTGTGACCGGGTGGGGTTGAGTCATCAGCTCATCCCCACGCAGGGGAGCCTCCGCCGGACCTTCGTCGTCCGCTGCGGCCGCCTGGTGCCGCTGCCCGACGGATTCCTGGTCCTTGCCCCGAGCCGCCTCGGACCGGTTTTGCGATCCCCCCTCCTCTCCTGGCGGGGCAGGCTGCGCCTCGCGATGGACCTCGTCCTGCCCAGCCGCCGATCGGGCGAAGACGAAAGCGTGGGGGCGTTCGTGACCCGACGGTTCGGGCGCGAACTGCTCGACCGGGTGGTCCAGCCCCTCGTGAGCGGGATCTATGCCGCGGACCCCTTCGCCGTCAGCCTCTCCGCGACGATGCCGCAGTTCGCGGAGATGGAACGGCGGCACGGGAGCGTCATCCGCGCGCTCCGGCGGTCGCGGGATCGGAGCCGCGCGGAGGCGGAGAGCGGTCCGCGATGGAGCCTGTTCGTCACCTTGGCCGGCGGAATGGAGGACCTGGTCTCGGCCGTGGCCCGCCGGCTCCCGCCCTCGTCGGTGAGACTTCGTCAGCGGGTCGCGTCAATCGCGCGGTCGAATGGTCCGCGTCCCTGCGATCCCCGCGCCGGGCGCCGCCCGGCTGGCGGCGGAGTGGGATCCGGACCTCGGCCGCGCGCTCGCGGCGATTCCGTATGCGTCGTCGGCGCTCGTCACCCTGGCGTACCGTCGGGCGGAGATCGACCACGCGCTCGACGGGTTTGGATTCGTGGTGCCGCAGGCGGAAGGGCAGCAGATCCTTGCCGGCACGTTTTCGAGCCTCAAATACCCCGGCCGGGCTCCGGATGGGGCCGTCCTGGTCCGGGCGTTCCTCGGAGGGGCGCACGTCCAGGACCTCCTGGATCGCGACGATGCGGCCCTCGCCGCAACGGCCCGGCAGGAACTTGAGCCCCTGCTCGGGATCTCCGCCTCCCCGCACCTCGCCCGGGTGCACCGGCACGTCGAGGCGATGCCCCAGTATCTGGTGGGGCATGCCGGGCGGGTCGCGGCGGTCGAGGCGTGTCCCGGACTGCATCCACTCGGGGGAAGAGGCGGCCGGGCGCGTGCTGGGACACGCCCTGGCGGCGGATCTTCGGCGCGCTTAGAAGGATCCCGACAGACGGGGGTCGAGGGCGTCGTGGAGGCCGTCTCCGGCGAGGTTGAAGCTGAGCACCACGGCGGCGATCGCGGCCCCGGGGGCGAGCGCCGCCCAAAACGCGGTCAGCAGGTACTTGTAGCTGTCCGAGAGCATGACGGCCCACTCGGGCGCCGGAGGCTGGGCGCCCAGTCCCAGGAACCCCAGCGCGGCCGCATCGAGAATCGCGCCCGCCACCCCGAGGGTCCCCTGGACGACCAGCGGAGACGCGCCGTTCGGGAGGATGACCCTCATCAGAATCCGCCAGGCGCGCGCGCCCATCGCACGCGCGGCCGTGACGTACTCGTGTTCCTTGATCGCCAGCGTGGACGCGCGGGCGACCCGCGCGTACACGGGGATGTTGACGATGCTGACGGCGAGGATGGTGTTGTTGAGTCCGGGACCGCGCATGGCGACGATGCCGATCGCGAGGATCACGGACGGGAACGCCAACATGACGTCCATCGTCCGCATGATCGCGCCGTCCACGCGTCCCCCGAGGTACCCCGCAGCGATGCCGAGCAGCGACCCGCTGGCCAGCGCCCCGGTCACCGCGAGAAACCCAACCGTCATCGAGATGCGGGCCCCGTAGATCACCCGGCTGAACACGTCCCGCCCCAATTCGTCGGTGCCGAACCAGTGCTGAGCCGTCGGCGGCCGGAGGCGCCCCGCCAGGTTCTCGTCATCGTATCCTTCGGGCGCGATTCTGGGGGCGAAGATCGCGATGAGGGTGAACAGGACGATCAGGGTGAAGCCGGTGCGCGCATTCCCGTTCCGCCAGAATCGCTTCACGGCCATGCGCCACGCCGACCGCTCGGAGCGGCGCATCACGGGATGCGTGGCGAGGCTAGGCGTAGCGGATTCGGGGGTCGAGGAAAGCATACAGGACGTCCACGCAGAGGTTGACGAGCACGAACACGAGCGAGAACAGTAAGATGCCCGCCAGGATCACCGGGTAGTCGCGGAAGAGAATCGAGTCGTACATGAACCGCCCGACCCCCGGCCAGGAGAAGATCGTCTCGGTGAGGATCGCCCCGGTCAGGAGCGAGCCGACCTGGAGGCCGATCACCGTGACCACCGGAAGGAGGGCATTGCGAAGGCCGTGCCCGATGACGACCGCCCGCCCGGCCAGTCCTTTGGCGCGGGCGGTCCGGATGTAGTCCTGGTGCAGCGCGTCCAGCATGGACGCCCGGGTCATCCGCGCGATGATCGCGGTCGAGTAGGACGAGAGGGTGATGCTGGGCAGGATGAGGTGGCGGAGCGCGTCTCCCGCGGCCGGAAAATTTCCGTGGCCGCTCGTCGGGAGGCTGTGGAAGTAGACGCTGAAGATGTACACGAGCATCAGCCCGAGCCAGAACACCGGGAGCGACACCCCGGTCAGGGCGACGGCCATCCCGATTCGGTCGAAGATGGAGTTGGGCTGTGCGGCCGAGAGGAGGCCGATGGGGATCCCCACCAGGAGGGCGACCGTGATCGCGCCGAGCGAGAGCTCGATCGTCGCGGGAAATCTGGGGAAGAACTCGACGATGACTTTGCGATGGGTCTCCAGCGAATCTCCAAAATCGCCCCTGATCGCGTGCCACAGGTAGACCGCGTACTGCACGGGCAGCGGCCGGTCCAGCCCGAACTCGTGCTGGACGCGCGCGATGGACTCGGGGGTGGCGTGCTCTCCGAGATAGACCGTCGCGGGGTCTCCGGGGAGGAGGTGGATCAACAGGAAGGCGGTCGCGGACACCCCGAGGAGGATGGGGAGGAGGGCGATCGCT
>VBAO01000205.1 GCA_005883865.1 Candidatus Segetimicrobium genomatis | reverse complement strand
CGTCGCTCGACGTTCCCGATGTCGAGCCGCTCATCATCGAGTCGGGGGAGGGCAAGGGGCCCTTCGGCGCCCGGGGGATCGGGGAACCCCCGATCGGTCCGCCGGCGGCGGCGATCGCGAATGCGATCGAAGATGCGGTCGGCGTGCGGATCACCGAGTTGCCGATCACGCCCGAGCGCGTGGCGCGCGCCCTCGGGGTCCTCGGGGACCTGTAGCGGCGCCCGGCATCCGGCTCGAACGGGGAGGTGGGGGATGAAACCGAAAGACCTGCAGCAGGTGCTGGAAGCGGATCTCCAGCACGTCTGGCATCCGATCACCCAGCACAGGATCCTGGCGAAGCAGCCTCCCAAGGTCATCGTCGGGGCCCACGGCTCCACCGTCGTGGATGCCGAGGGCCGAGAGTACCTCGACGGGATGGCCGGCCTGTGGTGCGTGAACGTCGGGTACGGCCGCCGCGAGATCGCCGAGGCCGTGTACCGCCAGCTGCTGGAGCTGCCGTACTACCCCCACACCCAGGCCAACGTGCCCGCGGCCACCCTGGCGGACCGCCTGACGGAACTCGTCGGCGGGGAGCCGAGGCACACGTACTTCGTCAACAGCGGCACGGAGGCCAACGAAGCCGCGTTCAAGCTGGTGCGCCAGTACCATCGGCAGGTCCACCCGCACGAGCCCCGCTTCAAGATCATCGGCCGCCACTATGCGTACCACGGGACGAGCCTGGCGACGCTCGCGGCCGGAGCCATTCCCGAGCGGAAGTCCAAGTACGAGCCCCTGGGGGACGGGTTCCTCCACGTGCCCCCAGTGTACTGCCACCGCTGTCCGTTCGGCCTCACGTACCCGTCGTGCGCCCTCGCCTGCGCCAAACAGTTCGAGTACGCGATCAAGGCCGAGGGGGCCGAGACGGTGGCGGCGGTCGTGATCGAGCCGATCCAGAGCGCGCTCGGCGTCCTGGTCCCGCCGGAGGAGTATCTGGGGGAGGTCTCCGCCGCGTGCCGCCGGCACGGGGTCCTGCTGATTCTCGACGAGGTGATCAACGGGTTTGGCCGCACCGGCCGGTGGTTTGCCTACCAACACTACGGGGTCACCCCCGACCTGCTCTGCCTCGCCAAGGGGCTGACCAGCGGGTACCAGCCGATCGGCGCGGTCATGGCCACGAGCAGGGTGTTCGATGGCTTCCTCGGCGAGGTGGAGGAGAACCGGCAGGCGGCCCAGATCAACACCTGGGGCGGTCACGCCGCCGCGTGTGCGGCGGCGCTGGCGAACCTCGAGATCATGGAGCGCGAACAGCTCCCGGCGCGCGCCGCTGAGACCGGCGCATACCTGCTCGAGGGGCTGCGCCGGCTGCTCTCCCTGCCGGTGGTCGGCGATGTCCGGGGCAAGGGGCTGTTGCTGGCGGTGGAGCTCGTGGAGGATCGAGCGACCCGGGCTCCGTTGGGCGGCGCCCGGATGGCGGCGGTGGTCCGCGGCTGCCTCGAGCGGGGCGTGATCGTCGGCCGGTCCTCCGGCGCGGGCGGCGGGTTCGGCAACTGCATCACGCTCGCGCCGCCGCTGGTGCTGACCCGCGGCGAAGCCGACCGGATCGTGGAGACGCTGCACACCGTGCTGAGCGGGGGAACGGCATGAAAGGGATCTGGGCGCTCTTCGACTTTCGCGGTGTGCCGGAGTACCTGCCGGATCTGCTCAAAGGCGCGGCGATCACGATCGAGATGACGTTCACCGTGATGGCCATCAGCCTCGTCCTGGGGTTGATCGTCGCGCTGGCCCGCGTGACCCGCCTCCGGCCGGTTCGCGCGGCGGCCACGTTCTACGTTGAGGTGATGCGCGGGACCCCGTGCCTGTTGCAACTCTTCTACATCTACTTCGTCCTCCCGGCGTTCGGGATCAGGCTGGCCGCGTTTACCGCCGGGGTGATCGGCCTGACGGTCAACTACGCCGCGTACATGTCCGAAGTCTACCGCGCCGGGATCCAGGCCGTGGCCAAGGGCCAACTCGAAGCCGCGCAGGCGCTCGGGATGTCGCGCTCTCTCATGATGCGGCTGATCATCCTGCCGCAGGCGATTCGCATCATCGTGCCGCCGCTCGGGAATCACTTCATCTCTTTGTTCAAGGACACCTCGCTCGCATCGATCGTCACGGTAAAAGAGCTGATCTTCGCCGGTCAGATCATCGCGGCGACGAACTTTCAGTACTTCACCATCTTCACGCTCATCGGGGCGATCTACCTCATGATCTCCTACCCGGGGTCGCTCGGGGTCCAGTACCTGGAACGGCGGATGAAGATCGGGTACCGGCCGCGACGCGGGGCCGCGCCGGCCGGCGGCCCGACGCGCGGCGCGCCGCAGGGGGCGGTGTCATGATCCGGCTCGAGAAGATCAACAAGTCGTTCGGCCGGCTCCGCGTCCTGCGCGATGTCTCGCTCGAGGTTCAGCGGGGCGAGGTCGTCTGCGTCATCGGTCCCTCGGGGGCGGGCAAGTCGACGCTGCTCCGGTGCATCAACCACCTCGAGGGCATCGACAGCGGCACAATCTACATCGAGGGGACCCCCGTCTACCGGTTCACCCGGGATGGACGGCCCATGGTGGATCCCGATCACCGGATCGAGGAGCTGCGGAGCCAGGTCGGGATGGTGTTCCAGTCGTTCAACCTGTTTCCCCACTTCACGGCGCTCGAGAACATCATGATGGCCCCGATCCATGTCCGCCGCGAGTCCCGCGACGACGTCCGGCGGCGGGCGCTGGCCCTGCTGGTCAAGGTGGGCCTCTCGGACAAAGTCCACGCCTACCCGCACGAGCTGAGCGGGGGCCAGCAGCAGCGGGTGGCGATCGCCCGGGCGCTGGCGATGCAGCCGAAGGCGATGCTCTTCGATGAGGTCACCTCGGCGCTCGACCCGGAATTGATCGGCGAGGTGCTGCGGGTGATGCGGCAACTCGCGGCCGAGGGCATGACGATGGTCGTCGTCACCCACGAGATGGGGTTTGCCCGGGACGTCGCCGACCGCGTCATCTTCATGGCCGACGGGGTGGTCGTCGAAGAAGGCTCGCCGCAGCAGATGTTTTCGGCCCCCAAGAACGACCGGACGCGGCAGTTTCTGCAGTCGATCCTGGAACGGAACGCCGAGCTCGGGGATGAGGCCGCGACGCCCCCGTCCGAGCCTCGGCCCTGATGGGGGAACCCGGCCCAAGCGATTCGCGGCAGGCGAAAAGGGGGTGAGCGCCGCCTACCAGGGGAGAAGACATCGGGCTCAGCAACTCACAGAAGGGAAGGGGGAATGACCCGTATGCAGGCAAGGACGAGAGAACTGCTGTGTGTGCTCCTCGCCACGCTCTTCCTCGCGGTCACCTCGATTCCGGGGTTCGCCGGCGTCGCGGGCGTGACCGGGATCAACTCCTTTACCGGAGGCGACGGCTCCTTCAAGCGGGTGCTGCGCGAAGGCATCGTGATCGGCATCGCGGATGACTATCCGTTTACGTACCAGGACACGAAGACCAAGGAGATGGACGGCCTCGACGTCCGGATCTTCCGGTTGGTCACCAAGCTCCTCGGCATCGAAAAGGTCTCGTGGCAGATCGTGCAGTTCGACGCGATGATCCCGGGGCTGATCGCCAAGCGCTGGGACGTCGCCGCGGACAACATCCACGAGAATCCGAAGCGGCTGGCCGTCATCGACTTCACGAGCCCGGCGTACTGGTACGGGTCCTCGCTCGCGGTGTACAAAGGGAACCCCAAGAACATCCATACCGCGGCCGACCTCGCGGGCAAGGTCGTCGGCGCGGTCCGTGGGAGCTTCAACCACAACTTTCTCGAGAAGCGCAAGGACCTCAAGGAGCTCAAGCTCTACACGACCAACGAGTCGGAGTTTGCCGACCTCGCGGCCGGGCGCATCGACGTGACCATGGAAGACGACATCAAAGTCGGCCTGTTCATCAAGCAGCACCCGGGCGTCCCGATGGAGGTGGCGACCGGCTACGCCCCATCGCTCGAGGAGTACGGCTACGCGCGATACGGCATCCGGAAGGACGATATCGACCTGAACCATGCGATCTCGCGCGCCATCGACGAACTGCGCGCCAAGCGGGAGGGGATTCCGAAGGTGCTGGAAGACGGCGGCCTCGGCCTCCGGAACATGTGGTACTGGCCGGTCAAGTGACGCTGCGCCGGGGGGCGGCGCCGCCGTCCCCCGGCCGGGCGACGGCATGAAGATCACCAAGGTCGAGGCCATCCCGCTCCGGATTCCCGATCTCGACGCGACGCGGGCCGACGGCATCCAGGACGACGTCATCGTGCGCATCCACACCGATGCCGGCCTGACCGGCGTGGGGGAGGCCGATGCGTCCCCCGAGGTCGTCACGGCGCTGGTGGACGCGCCCGAGTCGTGGATCCGGTCCCGGGGCCTCGCCGGGATGCTGATCGGGGAAGATCCGCTCCACACCGAGCGGCTCTGGGACAAGATGGTCCACGGCACGCTCTGGATGGGCCGGGGCGGGGTGACGATCGAGGCCATCAGCGCCGTGGATCTCGCCCTCTGGGACATCAAAGGGAAGGCCCTCGGCCTTCCGGTCCACACGTTGCTCGGCGGGGCGAGGCGCGACTCCGTGCCCGTGTACGCCAGCATGCTCTTCGAGCGGGACCTGGGGCTGATGCGCGAGCGCGCCCGGCGCCACGTCGGCGAGGGATACCAGGCGGTCAAGTTCGGGTGGGGGCCGATGGGCCCGGACCTGGCCACCGACGTCGCGCTCGTGCGGGCGGCCCGGGAGGCGATCGGGGATGCGGCGCTGCTCGTGGACGCCGGCGCCCCCTGGACGGTCCGGGAGGCGATCAGGCGGATCGAGGCGTTCCGGGAGTACCAGCCCTTCTGGCTGGAGGAGGCGCTGGCGAGCGACGACCTGGCCGGCTGGGCCCGGCTCACCGCGGCCTCGGGCGGCATCCGCATCGCGACAGGAGAGCAGGAGACGCTGGCGAGCGCGTTCCGGGATCTCCTCGAGATCGGGCGGGTGGACGTGATCCAGCCCGATCTGGCGCGGGCCGGGGGATTCACCCAATGCCGGCGCATCGCCGACCTCGCCCGGGCCAACCACGCGCTGTGCGTGCCGCACGCCTGGAAGTCGGGCATCCTGGTGGCCGCCACGCTCCACTTTGCCGCCACCCTCCCGGAGATTCCGTTCGTGGAGTATTCGGTTGCGCCGTCCCCGCTCCGCCGCGAC
>VBAO01000204.1 GCA_005883865.1 Candidatus Segetimicrobium genomatis | reverse complement strand
CGTGGCGGTGGCGGCGCGCACGCGCCCCGAGGTGGAAGCGGTGGCGGCGGAGATCCGCGCGCGAGGCCGTCGTGGCATCCCCTTCGCCGCGGACGTCGCCAGCCCCGAGGAGATCCAGCGGCTGTTTGCCGAGGCCGTGGCCGCCCTCGGGGGGCTCGAGGTGCTCATCACGGCCGCCGGCTTCATCATCCGCAAACCTGCGGTCGAGTATACTCTCGAGGATTGGGATGCGCTGCTCGCCGTGAA
>VBAO01000203.1:5126-9647 GCA_005883865.1 Candidatus Segetimicrobium genomatis | reverse complement strand
CAGGAACAGGCGGCCAAGGAGCTGCTCCGGGTGTGCCGGCCCGGCGGGAAGATCGGCATGGCCAACTGGACGCCCGACAGTCTGCCGGGCGAGATCTTCAGGGTGACCGCCCGGCACGTCCCTCCGCCGCCCGGGCTCAAGCCGGCGATGCTGTGGGGGACCGAGGAGCGGCTGCGCGAACTGTTCGGCGACCAGGTGGCCCCGCTCCGCTCACCGCGGCGCGCGTTCGTCTTTCGCTATCGCTCCCCCGAGCACTGGCTGGAGTATTTCCGGACCTACTTCGGTCCGACGATCAGGACGTTCGCGGCCCTCGATGCCGCAGGACAGGCGGCCCTCGCGCGCGACCTGCTCGACCTGGCGCGTCGGTTCAACCGCTCAGAGGACCGCACCCTCGTGATGTCGGGAGAGTACCTCGAGGTGGTGGCGGTTCGGAAGTAGCGCATCGCCCGGTCTTCCCGTCGCAAGAACGTACAAGACCCTCGCCGGTCGATCCCCCTACCATGGAGGAACGATGGACGGAACGGGAATCTCCGCGCTCTTTCAGGGCCTGACAACGCCTCACGTCGCCGATGCCTGCCTCCGAAGCGGGGCCGACGTCCGCTGTGCGCCGTGGGATCTTCGCCCTCTGGGCCCAACCCACTGGGTTGCCGGCAGAGTTCGGCCCGCCCGTCACTATGGGAGCGTCGATATTTTTCTTGAAGCCTTGGAGAACGCCTCACCGGGCGAGGTGCTGGTGATCGATAACTCCGGCCGTCGAGACGAAGCATGCGTGGGGGATCTGGTTGTCCTGGAGGCGAAACTCGCCGGCCTGGCGGGGATGATCATCTGGGGGCTGCACCGGGACACGCAAGAACTCCTTGAGATCGGGCTTCCGATGTTTAGCCTTGGCGACTGCCCAACCGGACCGCTCCGGCTCGATCCGCGGGAAGCCGGGGCATTGGGGGCGCGATGGGCGACGCGAGTGGAGTAGTCTTCCTGCCGATGGCCCGTGCGGAAGCGATTGCGATCATCGCCCGCTCAATTCGAGACACCGAGCGGACCCAGGCGGAAAAGATGCGCCAAGGCACGTCTCTGCGTGCGCAGCTGCACTTTTCCGATTTTCTTGCCCGGCGGTCTTCCAATCCAGCGGCCACCCTTCGCGAGCACCTGCGCCGGATTGGTGGGGCCATCGAAGAATAACGTGTGGGGCTTCCCCATCCGAGGCCACGAACCGGCGCGGGGTTTGTCGAAATGACGCTGGGGCGCGCCATCACCTTTTTCGCGTTCTCGGTCGCCGCCGCGGGCACGCCCGGGCCCAGCAATGTTCTCTTCCATCGGCACGGCAATGATGATGTTCATCGTGACCTTCGGCCTTGGCAGCGTGATCCTCACCAACCCCTTCGTCCTCCAGGGGGTCAAATGGTGCGGCGCCGTGGTGCTGTGTTGGCTCGCGTGGAAAGTCGCGACCGCCCGTCGCGCCGGCGCCGTAACCGGTGGCAAGCCGGCCAGCTTCATCGGGATGGCGGCTTTTCAATGGGTCAACCCGAAATCGTGGCTCGTGTGCGCCAGCGCCGCCGTCACCTTTCTCGATGAGGGGGCGGGGACTGCGCTGGGGCAGTCCGCCATCCTTGGGCTCCTCTTCTTCCTTGCGGCCCTCCCCAGCTGCTTGCCCTGGCTCGCCTTCGGCGCGGCCTTGCAGCGCGCCCTGCGATCCGAGCGCGCCTTCCGCCTCTTCAACGTCGCCATGGGAGCGCTGCTCGCCGCGTCTGTGATCCTGTTCCTCTGGTAGCGCGGCGGCGGTGCGTGATGGTCGCCGATCGCGCTCCTAGGCGCTGAGCCGCGGATCGAGGACGTCCCGCATCCCGTCGCCCAGCAGGTTGATGCCCAGGACGGCGAGCGAGATCGCGGCGCCGGGAACCACCGCGACGTGCGGCGCCACGACCATGAACTGCCGCGCCTCGTTCAGCATGCTCCCCCAGCTCGGCGTCGGGGGCGGGGTGCCCGCGCCCAGGAACGACAGGCCCGCCTCGATCACGACCGCGCTCGCGAACCCGACCGTGACCTGCACGAGGACGGGCGCAGACGAGTTCGGCAGGATGTGGCGGCGCAGGATGCCCCAGTCGGATGCGCCGACGGCGCGGGCGGCATCCACGTACTCGTCGCCTCGCCGCGCGAGCACGGCGCCGCGCGTCACCCGCGCCAGCACGGGAATGTACACGATCCCGATCGCGACGATCCCGCTGCCCGTCCCCGGACCGAGGGCGGCGACGAGCCCGATCGCGAGCAGGATCGCGGGGAACGCGAGGACCGCATCCATCACCCGCATCGTCACCGCATCGGCCGGTCCCCCCAGGTACCCGGCCACCGCCCCGAGGGGTATGCCGACCGCGGTCGCCAGCAGCATCGAGAGGAGGCCGACGGTGAGCGAGAGCCGGGCGCCGTACAGCACGCGCGCCCACTCGTCGCGGCCGAACTGGTCGGTGCCGAACCAGTGGGAGGCGGAAGGGGGCGCGAGCGCCTCCGTCATGCGCATGCCCAACGGATCGTCGCGCGCCAGGACGGGGGCGCCGATCGCCGCGACGAGCAGCAGCCCGGCCAGGACCGCCCCGATCCCCCCCAGCCGGTGCCCGAGGAGCCGCCGCCACCACCGGCGTCTGCTCACGCGAGCCGGATGCGCGGATCCATGAGCGCGTACGCCAGATCCACCGCGAGCTGGACCAGCGTGGCAATGGCCGCGATCACCAGAATCGTCCCCTGCAGCACCGGATAGTCCCGGCTCAGCACCGCCTGGACGGCCAGCTGGCCGACCCCCGGCCACGCGAAGATCTGCTCGGTGATCACCGCGCCGCCGAGCAGGACGCTGATCTGCACGCCCAGCACCGTCAGCGCCGGCAGCAGCGCGTTGCGCAGGACGTGCCGGGTGATGACCCTGGAGGGGCGCAGGCCCTTCGCCCTGGCCGTGCGCACGTACTCGCGCCCCAATTCCTCGAGGACGCCCGACCGGACCATGCGGGTGAGCGCCCCCGCCAGCCCCAGCCCGAGCGTGATCGCGGGCAGCACGAGGTGCCGCAGCGCGCCCGCGGGGTCGCGGCTCCACGGGATGTAGCCGATCGCGGGGAAGATTCGCCAGTGCAGCGCGAAGAGGAGGATCAGCATCACTCCGAGCGAGAACGACGGGATCGAGACTCCCCCGAGCGCGATCCCCATGGCGCCGAGGTCGAGGGTGGAGCTCCGCCTCACCGCCGCCAGCACGCCCGCCGGCAGGGCGATCGCGAGCCCCACCACGCTCGCGGCCAGGGTCAGTTCCAGCGTGATGGGCAGCTTCTCGCCGATGATCGCCGAGACGCCCTGGCGCGACCTGATGGATGTCCCGAGGTCGCCCCGAAGGGCGCGGCCCATCCACAGCGCGTACTGGGCGAGCAGCGGGCGGTCCAGCCCCAACTCGTGCCGGAGCCCCTGCTTCGTCTCTTGCTCCACCTCGACGCCGAGCATCGCATCGACCGGGTCGCCGGGGGTGAGGTGGAGGAACGAAAAGACGACGACCGACATGAGGAGCAGGACGAGCAGGAGGGCGAGGACCCGAGTCTCGAGATAGCGGACCATCCTGGTATGATCAACGGCCGGCCGCAGCCCGCGGAGGGGGCCGGCGCCGTGATGACCCTACTTCGAGAGCCAGGTCTCCTGCATGCCGCCGCCGGGGTAGGAGAGCGCGCCGATGGTCTGCGGGACGAACCCGTGGACGGTCGCGCGCCATCCCACCGCCGTGTCGCCGCTTCCGAAGATCACCATCGAGGCTTGATCCTGGACGATCTCGACGACCCTGGTATAGATGGCCTTGCGCTTTTCGACGTCCGATTCGGCGCGGCCTTCGTCGAGCAGCCGGTCGAGCTCGGCGTGGCTCAGAAACCCGCTGAGTTGCCAGACGCCGCCGTTGCTGTGGAGGTACCGGTAGTAGCCGTCGTCGGGGTCGACCTTCGCGAAGAACCCGGTGTTCTCCATGTCGAAGTCCCCGCTGTCGATCCGCTTCGCCCAGGTGGGGATGTCGAACACCTGGAGCGTCACGTCGATCCCCACCCGCCGCAGTTCCGCCTGGTACACCTGGGCCACGGCCGGGAGGCCGTAGCCGTTCCCTACGGTCGCCGTCGTCTTGAAGCCCCCCGGCATCCCGGCTTCCGAGAGCAGCTGCTTCGACCGGGCGAGGTCCATCGGCCGGTCCTTCACCTTGAGATACCAGGGTGAGGACGGGGCGAAGTTCTGGTTCACGGGGTGTCCCCACCCGCGGTACAGGGCCTCGGCCAGTTCCCGCTTGTTGAGCGCGTACGCGGCCGCCTGGCGGACCTTGAGGTTGTCGAACGGCCTGTGGCGGGTGTTGAGGATCACGACGCCCTGGCCGGCCCCGCCGCGCACGAGCCGGATCACGTACTCGGGGGAGGGGTGGGCGAACAGGTCCTGGATCCGCGCCTGGGGGACGTCCAGGATGAGCCCGACGTCGCCGGTCTGCAGCGCGGTCAGCCGCACCGTCTCGTCGGGGATCGGCTTGAC
>VBAO01000203.1:0-5109 GCA_005883865.1 Candidatus Segetimicrobium genomatis | reverse complement strand
AACCGCCGCAGCGCCAGGTGATCGTCGGTCTTCCACTCCACGAACTCAAACGGCCCGGTGCCGATCGGCTTGCGCAGCTCGTTGGTGACGGGGTCGACCGCGTCGGCGGGCAGAATCGCCTGGTAGGTCGTCGCCAGCTTCGTCGGGAAGACGCCGAACGGCGACTTCAGCTTGAACTGGACCGTGTAGGGGTCCGGGGTCGCAATGGACTCGATCGCGTTCAGGTCGCCGCGGCCCCGCGCCCCGGTCTTGGGGTTCAGGATCCGCTCGATGCTGAACCGGACGTCGCGCGAGGTCAGCTCGCGGCCGTTGTGGAACAGCACGCCGCGCCGCAGGGTGAACGTCCAAGTCAGGTTGTCCGGCCCCACCCTCCACGACGTGGCGAGGAGCGGCCGGAGCTCGAGGTTGGGCCCGAGGTCGACCAGCGTCTGGTAGATCGGGCTAAGGGAGACGTATGTGATCGTGAGCGCCGACTTGTGAGGATCGAGGGTCTTGAGATCCGACTGGACGCCCACGGTCAGCGTGCCCCCGCGCGCCGGGCCCTGCGCCACGGTCGGCGGTGGAAGGAGGACCCCGGCCAACAGCGCGGCGGGAATCAGCGCGAAGAAGGGCCTCCGGTTCACGCGTGCCATCGCATCGCCCCCCATGAAGACGGTTTCATGGCGCCGGCCGCAGGTGGCGCCTCCTACGAGAACAGGCGGGTCAGCGCGTACAGGTTCAGGTCCAGGGGGCGGGTGCCCTGCGTCACCTCGTCGAGGGGCACCGTGACGATCGAGGTCCCCCGAAGGGCGACCATGACCCCCGTGTGGCCCTGGGCGAGGGCGTCGACGGCCGCGACCCCGAACCGCGTCGCCAGCACGCGGTCGAACGCGGTCGGCGCGCCGCCGCGCTGGACGTGCCCGAGGGAGGTGGCCCGCGTCTCGCATTCCATCCGCCGCTCGATCTCCCGGGCGAGGAACGCCCCGATCCCGCCGAGCCGGGCGTGTCCGAAGGCGTCGACCTGCGTGTCCTGCGCGACCTGGGCTTTGGCGTCTTTGGGAGCCGCCCCTTCCGCCACAACGACGATGCTGAACATCCGTCCCGTGGCGCGGCGCTTCCGGAGCGTCGCGCAGACTTCGTCGAGGTCGAACGGGACCTCGGGCACGAGGACGACGTCCGCCCCGCCGGCCAGCCCGCCGGCCGCGGCCACCCATCCCGCGTCGCGCCCCATGACCTCGACGACCATGATGCGGTGGTGCGAGTCCGCGGTCGAGTGGAGGCGGTCGACGGCCTCCATGACCGTGTTGACCGCGGTGTCGAACCCGATGGTGACGTCGGTCCCCCGGACATCGTTGTCCATCGTCTTGGGGATTCCGACCACGGGGACGCCCGTCCCGCTCAGGTGGCGCGCCGCGCCGAGCGTGTCGTCCCCGCCGATCGCGATGACGGCGTCGATCCGGTGGCGGGCCAGCGTGGCTTTGATCCGGTCCAGCCCTGACGCCTCCTTCATCGGATTGGTCCGGGACGTGCCCAGGACCGTGCCGCCCTTCGGCAGGATCCCCGAGATCGCGTCGCGGGAGAGCGGGACGGTGTCGTCCGCGATGAGCCCCCGCCACCCATCGCGCACGCCGATCACCTCGAGCGACCGTTCCCCGGCCCGCCGCACGACCGCCCGGATGGCGGCGTTCAGCCCGGGGACGTCCCCGCCGCCCGTCAGCACCGCGATGCGCCTGATCGGTGGGGTCGCGGGCATCAGGCGGCGGCGATCGGGGTCTCGAGCACGCCGAGCCGGCTGATCGACACGCGCACGACGTCGCCGGCCCGCAGCCACCGCGGGGGCTTCCGGGCGAATCCGACCCCGCTCGGCGTTCCGGTGGCGATCAGGTCCCCGGGCTCCAGCGTCAGCGCCTCGGAGATGTAGGCGATCAGGTGCGCGACGGGGAAGATCATGATGCTGGTGGACGCCTCCTGCATGCGCTCCCCGCTGACGTCGACCGTGAGCGTGAGCGCCTGCGGGTCCGGGACCTCGTCCCGGGTCACGAGCGCCGGGCCGAGCGGTCCGCTTCGATCGAAGTTCTTGCCGATCATCCACTGCGAGGTGCGCCGCTGGAAGTCCCGGATCGAGATGTCGTTGAAGATCGTGTAGCCGGCGACATGCTCGAGCGCGCGGGCCTCGGGGATCTCGCGCCCGCCCATCCCGATGACGGCGACGAGCTCGCCCTCGAAGTCGACCTGCGGGCTCACCTTCGGCAGGACGTACGGCTCCCCCGGAGCGAGCAGGCTGTGGGGGAACCGGCCGAAGAAGATCGGCAGCTCCGGCGGCTCCGAGCCGCCTTCCCGCGCATGCTCCGCGTAGTTCCGTCCGACGCAGAGGATCTTCGGCGGCGCGGGCACCGGCGGCAGGCGCCGGACCTCCCCGGCGGCCCACAGGACGCCGTCCCGCTGCAGCCGCGCCGCCTCGCGGGAATCCCCGAGGCGCCCCCGGAGCCCGCCGGCCACCTCCCGGGCGGCCGCCATGGCGTCCTCCCCGCCGGCCAGGAACTCGTTCATCGACTTCGGGAGCGGTATGCGCCTCCGCGCCGGCGCCCCCAGAGCCTCCCCGCCCCGGTTGAGGTCGATGATCCACTCTCCCGCTTCGACCCCCACCCGCGTCTGTCCCCGAGCCGACACCGTCACCAGGCGCATCGCCCACCTCCGGGGAATCTATTGGCGTTCACCGAAGGCCCCCCCTCTCTCGCCCCCGCCCGGGGGGTGGCCCGCCAGGACAAACCGCCCAAGATCGTGCATAATGGTACGGGTGATTCGGGCGCCGGCTGAGGTGGAGGAGGCGGAATGGAAGCCAAAGGGACCAGGCGAGTGCAGTACTCACGATCATCCCCGGCCGAGGACCTGACCGCGCCCGGGACGGTCTCTTCGATGAAGGTCTTCGCCACGACCCTGACGGTGCCAACCCGAGAACGGACGGAGATCTGCAATCTCACCGACCAGTTGGCCGCCCTCCCGGCGCTCCAACAGATCGCCCATGGGTACGTGCTCCTGCACAGCCTCCACACCACGACCGGGTTGTGCCTCAATGAATTTCAAGAAGCGCTGCTGCACGACATCACGACGCTGCTCCGGCGCCTCATCCCATCCGAACAGGCGTACCGGCACAACGATCCGGCCGTCTCCGACGATACCCGCGGGAACGCCACGGGCCACCTCAGCGCCATCCTCCTCGGGCAGACGCTCCAGATCCCGGTCGAGCACGGCCGGCTCATGCTGGGCACCTGGCAGAGCGTGCTCTTCTGCGAGTTTGACGGTCCCCAGACAAGACATGTGTACGTGCAGGTAATGGGGGTCTAGTCCGCCCCCGGCCCGTCGCCCCAAGATGCGCCGCCTGACCATCCTCGGATCGACGGGGTCGATCGGACGGACAGCCCTGGACGTCGCTCGACATCTTGCCGGAGAGGTCACGATCGTGGGCCTCGCCGCAGGCACCAATGTAGCGCTGCTCGCCCGGCAGGTGCACGAGGTGCGGCCCGAAGCCGTCGCGGTCGGGTCGGCCGCGGGCGCGCGGGCGCTCCGGGACGCGGTCCCCGGATGGCGCGGGAATGTGCTGGTCGGTCCGGAGGGGTTGGCCGCGCTGGCCGGCGGGACCGGCGCGGACATGGTCCTGGTCGGAGTCGTCGGGGTCGCGGGACTCGAGCCGACGCTCGCCGCGCTGGCCGCTGGGAAGGACATCGCGCTGGCGACGAAGGAGGTGCTGGTGGCGGGGGGCGCTCTCGTCACCGGGGCGGCGGGCCGGCGGGGAAAGCGGATCCTCCCCATCGACAGCGAACACTCGGCGATCTTCCAGTGCCTCGCCGGCCAGGATGCTCAGGCCGTCGCCCGGCTGTGGCTCACCGCCTCCGGCGGCCCGTTCCTGCGCCTCGACGCCGAGGCGATGGCGGCCGTGACCCCGGCCGACGCGTTGCGGCACCCGACGTGGCAGATGGGACCCAAGGTGACCGTGGACTCGGCGACGTTGATGAACAAGGGCCTGGAAGTGATCGAAGCCCGATGGCTCTTCGGCGTCCCCGCGGAACGGATCGAGGTCGTGATCCATCCTCAGAGCGTCGTTCACTCGTGCGTCGAGTTCGTCGACGGATCGGTGCTCGCGCAACTCGGCGCGCCCGACATGCACCTGCCCGTCCAATACGCCCTGACGTACCCGCGGCGGCATCCGGGGACCGGCGCCCGGCTCGACCTGCGCACGCTCGGCACCCTGGGCTTCGAACCGCCGGACGCGGCCCGATTCCCCTGCCTCGGCCTGGCGCGGGAGGCCCTCGAGATGGACGGGACCGCGCCGGCCGCCCTCAACGCGGCGAACGAGGTCTCGGTCCGTCTGTTCCTGGAGGGGCGGATCCGGCTCCCCGAGATCGCCCGGAACGTGCGCCGGGTCCTCGGGCGGCACACGCCCGGCCCGGCGACGTCGGTGGAGGCCATCCTGGCCGCGGACCGCGAGGCGCGGGCGCTGGTTGACTCCGTGGTCGGGATCGGGTAGACTTGGCTTATTCAAAATGGCTATGTGTCTGCGTGGCCCGACCTCCGCCGCCGCCTCGGTCCGCGGGGGGGCCGCCTGACCCCGCAGCGCATGGCGATCTACGAGGCGGTGGTGGGGCGGACGAGCCATCCCAGCGTGCTGGCGGTGTACGAGGAAGTCCGCCGGCGGTTTCCGGCGCTGAGCCCCGCGACCGTGTATTCGACCCTGGACCTGTTCGCCCGGCTGGGGCTGGTGCAGGAGGTCAGCGGGCCCGTTCGCCGGTATGACGGCCAGGCCGGGGTGCACATCAATCTCGTGTGCCGCCGCTGCGGCCGGGTGCTCGACGTCGTGGATGCCGAACTTGACGCCCTGCAGCGCCGCGCGGCGGCGCGCGCGAGGTTTCAGGTGTCGGCGGTGCGGTTCGAGCTGCATGGTCTCTGCCCCCGCTGCCGGCGGCGGCAGAGTCGTCGAAACGGGGGGCGCTGATGCCGATGCCTGACGGGATCCACACCGAGGTGGCGGAGGCCGGCCGGCGGGCCGTTGGGGGCCTCGCAGGCAGCCGGGCGCACGACAGCTATCTGCTCAAGGTGGTGCAGCCGGCGCTCCTGGGGCTGATGGACGGATCG
>VBAO01000202.1:11034-14195 GCA_005883865.1 Candidatus Segetimicrobium genomatis | reverse complement strand
CACCACCTCCTCGTGTTTTCGAACGATGGACACTTAGTCCGGTGCCGTCGGTGTCGGAGGAACCCCTCCCGTGGGGACCAGTGCGCCGGCCATTCTTGGCAGGTCGATGCGGAGCAACGTGATGTCGTCGTTGCGCATCTCTTTGGCCTTCCGCAACCCTTCGATCCACCTGTCGAACGCCGGAGCATCTCCTGGGCCAAAGGCGCGCAGACGCGCCCAGGGATTCCTGCCGTCTTCCTCTTCTTTGAGGGACCACCGAGCCAGCGCGTCGGTCATCAGGTAGAAGGCGTCGCCTGACTCAAACGTCCCCCCCGCCCATCTCACAGCGCCGAGGGCGGGGTCATTTCGAGCGGGGTTGCTGGCGAGCAGCACCGGACGGCTATTGAAGTCGGAAGATCGTTCCACCGGAAATTTTTTCACCACGGTGCCGCCCCGCACCTGGAATACGCAACTATCGCCAACGGCGAGGGCGGCCCACTCTCCACCGGGGCGAGCCGAGGACCCGGTGAGCGTCAATCCGAGAAGGGTCGAGAACGCCCCCTCCTCGAACCCTGGTTCTTCGTACCATTGAACCGGATGACGCCTTTCCCGATCCTTGAGATACTCTGATGTAAACGAACTCCAGTCTCTGTACGCGCTCTTGAGAAATTGCTCGACGGAGCCGCACAGCCAGTCAAACTGGCAGTGCCCTCTGACCAAGATGTTCGCCCAGGCACCGCTCAACATTCCCTCGCTGGCGCCGTCCGCAATTGCAAACCGCAACTCGGACCCTTCCCTCCCGCCATTGTCCGGCGGGTAGTAGGCATCTTCATACTCCCCTTCCGCGTTTCCACCCTTCTGCACCTGGAAAGGGGTCAGGAAGGCCTCCATGTCACCGATGATGTCCGTCCCCTATCGCAAGTTGCTCGGTCGTGTTCCGATATCGAGGAACTTAATCAGGGTGACCAGGTCCGCTTGAAACGCGAACCCTCTGGTGCCCTCGGATATGTCGATTCCCTCTTGGCTCACGAAGGTTCGCAGGAATTCCGGGAGTGGGCTGGACATGTTAAACAGCAGGCGGGCATGATCATCGGGCAGGGCCTCCCCGCTATCGGGAAACAGGATGGGCGACGCGTCCTGCGAGGAGATGTGGATGTTGAAGAGGAGAATGTTCCCATCGCTCGTGGCGAGCTGCGTCAGCGATTGGGCCGGAGCGCTCGGATCACCGTCGGTTGGCTCTCCATCCGTGATGTTGATGACAATCGGCGGAAACCCGTGAGCGTGCTGGCTCGTCCACCCCTGCATAATCGCGTGCGCCTGGGTCAATGCCTGACACATGGGCGTGCCCCCGTTCGCAACGGGATCAAACCAAATTGGAAACTTCACGCTTTGATCCGTGAGACCCCCCGCTCCGTCCTCAACTTTCTTCGCGCGGGTCTCTATTCTGGCCGGGCTGTTGGCCACGTCGCCGATGGGCACCATTTCTTTGCCCGTCAGCGTCCCCGCGAATGCGGGACCCACCTGCGACCCGTAGCCGATCACCCCGATATGATAGTAGTCGCGCACTCCTTCTTGCTTGGCGCACTTGATGATGAGGTTCTGCAGGAGCCGGTTAATCACGTCTGCCACCTGGTCGGCTTTCCGCCTGTTCGAACCGTTCCCACCCAAGGGATCCACCATGGACCCGGACCGGTCGATCAAGAACAGGAAGCACGAGGGGTTCCTGCGACTGATTTCAGCCGTGTACGACATTCTCACCGCACTCCTCTCGTGTGATGCAGATGTGTGGTCGCAAAACGCACTCTGCCGACATCGGACTGCATACCCAATAATGCCCATCGGCGGTCCTCCTGAGCCGGGGCTGTCCCGCAGGACACCCCTTCCACATCCGCCGACAGGAGCGCTCAGTGGACCGTTTTCACGAATTCCCAGACCCCCCAAATTGCCCAACTGATAACCCCCAGCACAGCTGCCGCAAAGATGCCCACCAAGAGAGCTGGCGCCTTGTTGCCGGCTCGATCTGCCCTGGGATCGTGAGCCGGTCTCGGCTTGGCAGGGCTCCGGGCGGAAGTGTGGGCCGGTGCCGGCTTGGCAGGGCTCCGGGCAGGAGCGTGGGCCGGTGCCGGCTTGGCAGGGCTCCGGGCGGGAGCGTGGGCGGGCGCCGGCCTGGCAGGGCTCCGGGCGGGAGCGCGAGGAGGTATCGTCCCGGCGGGACTCGGTGAGCTGGTTCGACCCCCGTACAGTTTATCGAGGATGGATTCGGCCGAATCCGCATTCGCGACCTGGGGAGGACGCGCGGCGGTCGCGACAGCCCCACTGCCGAGCATTTGCCGCGCCGCGACCTCCCCACCGAGGAGCTGAATCTGGGCGGGCGCGTCGACCTCGATCTGAGGCCTGCCTTTGTAGCGTGTCATGACGCCCGAAACCTTGACCCACTTCCCCACCAGGGTCTGGGGATCAAACCCACTGTGGTGAAATGCCTGCAGCGCGGAAGAGCGAAGGACCAGTGAGAAGCTCTGCCCCCGATCGGCACCGAGGTCCAGAAGCGCGAAATTCTTAGCAGGGTGAAGGTGCGACGCATACCCAATCACCTCCACGCGCTGACCCACATGCCGTGTGAGCGTCTCGGTGTTCGCTCCATCAAGGAGAGCAATCGGACCTCGCAGGGCAGCCTGCGGTGTGGGTGCCTGGACAACCTGTGAGGCGGCCGGTCCCGCCGCCGGCGTGGGCGGCGGGACAGGTTTCCGCGCAGACGGGGGGCCAGGTTTCGGTGTCGGCGGCGGGGCCGCCTGGGAGACCGCGACCCGTGGAGAGTCAACCCTCCCCGAGATGAATGTCTCAAGGTCCGGGACGTCATCGAGGGGGAGTCTGCAGACGCCGCAAAACCTCTCGGCCTCCGCGGAGATGGCGGGGAGGGCGGAGAGCTCCCGCAGTAAGGCTGAGCCCGCCGGATTGGCAAAATCTCCCGCGCGAAAAAGAACATTCTCGCTGTCATCGTACTTGTCCCACAGTCGCGGCGCTTCCGCAATCGCCCGCAGCCCCACGTAAATCGCAATCGACGAAAACCGGTCTATGAAAGGACCGTAGTGACTCGCATTTCGCGCCGGATGTTGATAATTTACATGGCCGATCTCATTCGTCTTGAGACGCGCGAGCTTGGGAAGAAACATGCCGTCGTAGTC
>VBAO01000202.1:0-10997 GCA_005883865.1 Candidatus Segetimicrobium genomatis | reverse complement strand
CCGTGCGCGATCTCGAGCTGCTCGAGGCGCCGGACCAGAGAGACGAACTCGGGGACGAGCTGCTTGAGGCGCCCGACATTTCCGATGTTCTTTCCGATGAAGCCGTTGAGGGTTTCACCCTTCACCCACTGCATCTTGATAATCGGGTGCCACTGACCCGCGATCCGAATCCCCTGCGATAGGTAGTACGTTCCTACCAGGAAGCGGTCCTTATTTCTCCCCAGGAAGCGGTCGATGGCCGCATAGCGCTCTTGGAGATCGGAAATGGCTCTCGTGAAGCACCGGACGGCCCAGTCCCGGGAGTGATTTCGGAGATGGAACGTCGCCGTAAAGCCGCCCGAGTAGGGCTTCGGGATTCCAAACTGGTCGACCTCGGGGCTGCAGTTCTTGAGCTCGGCGTCGCCAAAAGCGGTGCGCGGATTTTGAACGGCGGCGACGTATTCGTCTCCCCTGGGAAGAGGCATGATCTCAATTCATGCCCAAACTGCGTGCGAATGAGACTAGAGGCGGCCCCGCCATCGGCCCCGCGGAGTTCCCCAACTACGCGGCCGCCAGCTGGGGGCCAGAGGCCGCCGACGCCCTCATCGCCCGGGACGGGCGCCGGTGGATGCTTCCCACAGTGCTCGAGGTCCCCCGAGGCGGGAACCACGGCCGGTGAGGCGCCGGGATGGCGGTCCGGCGGGCCGGCGGCTTGTCGGTCCCACCTGTCCGGTGCCTGGAACGCGCGACGTTACTTCTGCATCTGCCTCAATTCCTTGAGCGCATCGAGGGTGGCCTTGTTCGCATCCAACACTATCTTAAGGGTGTCGGCCACCTGCTGCACCGTCGCCACTATGCTCTTGTCCTTGTCGTCCATGTCGGGCAAGCTCATCATCGAGTTCACCTTTGTCATCATGTCGCTGTAGGCTTTGGTGGCCCGGTCATGGGCGGCGGAGGCGACGCTGAGGAGCTTGTCGACCGCTGGCGCTTGCGCCACCGCGTGCCGGGGCGTCATCGGGCCCGCAAGAAAGAGCAGGCCCACAAGCATGACCATGGCTACCTTCATCCGATTCAGCTTCACCGCCATCACCTCGCTCCACGGAAGATGGGTATGGCTACTTCTAACTACTGAAACATTTCGGGAAACTCTTTCGCGGTCCCCTCAGCGAGGGTGCCGGTCAGCGTGTAGATGTGCTTCACCATAGCATTCCACATGTCGGCCTCGTCGCTCCACGCTCCCTTCCCGATGTCGTCGATGGCCATCACCTGCTGTTGGCCATGAGTGAGCAGGAGTCTGTAGACCAGCGCTTTCGGCAGGTTGGGGTTTGCCCCGCTCACGAACGCGGCGATCTCCTCCGCGTTCTTCATGAGGCGGTTTTCTGCGGCTTTCTTCGCTGCGGCGTTGCCGCCGAAGTTGTTCGCGAACGCGGCGTTCATGTAGGCCTTTTCCGCCACATAGTGCCCGGTAAACAGGGTGACGAATTTCTGGCTAGCTGCCTGCCCATAGTACGGCGTGATCGACTGGCCGATCTCCTTCGCATTTTCCATGCCTTCCTCGTCAGCCACCTTCGCCGCCGCACTCTGCCTCAGTCGCGTCGCGATCACGAGCGATCGCACCCAGAAGATATGGTTGACATAGAGGTCCCGCAGGACCATTTTCAGCTCGGCGACCTTTGCCGGGTTGGGTGCCGTCATCTGACTTTGAGCAGGGATGGCCGCGGCCAACGAGGCGCTGACGATGACGAGGGCGTTGATGATCGTTCGGACCACCCGCAGCATGCCCTCCCTCCTTTCCGTGGGCGGTGAACTCGGTGCGCGCTGTCGGCGCGGGCGCTCCATCCATAGCACGAGCATGAGCGGTTGTCAATAAGGTTCCACACACCTACGCTCCGACCCGGAACCCCCTTAGGTCTCGCGAGTAAATAAGTGATACAAACGACCCGCTACTGGAGGCGTGACGCGGCGTCAGCTGATCCGCCAAAAGTCTCGAATGCTCCGGCATTCGTTGGACGAGCGGTCACGGCGGCTCTGGGCGGCGGCAGAGACGCAAGCCTTGGGTCATGGCGGAGCATCGTTGGTGGCCCGCGCCTCGGGGATCTCACGAAGCACGATCGCGCGGGGACTGAAGGAGGCCCGCGCTGGCGGGCGTGTCGAGCCGGGCCGGATTCGTCGGCCGGGCGGCGGGCGCAAGCAGGCAACGACCGTGGATCCGCGTTTGAGCGCGGCGCTGGACCACCTGGTCGAGCCGACGAGCCGGGGCGATCCAGAGTCGCCGCTGCGCTGGACCTGCCTGAGTACCCGAGCGCTCGCCAAGGCGTTGGTGGCGCAGGGGCATCGCGCGAGTGATTGGTTGGTCCGGCAGCTCTTGTCGGCATCGGGCTACAGTCTGCAGGCGAATCGCAAGACCATGGAAGGGACGCAGCATCCGGATCGCGATGCGCAGTTTCGGTATATTCAGACTCAAGTGGTGCAGCAACTCCGTCGGCGCCAGCCGGCGATCTCGGTCGACACTAAGAAAAAGGAGTTGGTGGGGAACTTCAAAAATGGGGGCCGGGAATGGCGGCCGCGTGGGGACCCGCAGCGCGCGCGCGTGCACGACTTCCTGGATCTCAAGAAGGGCAAGGCGATTCCGTACGGCGTGTATGACCTCGGCCGCAACCAGGGCTGGGTAACCGTGGGCATCGACCATGACACGGCCGCCTTCGCCGTGAACACCATCCACCGGTGGTGGAAGACCCTGGGGATCCGGGCTTATCCCCGGGCCTCCTCGGTGCTGATCGTTGCCGACAGCGGCGGCAGCAACGGCAGTCGCATCCGCCTCTGGAAGTGGGAACTGCAGCGACTGGCGGACGCGACCCAGCTGAACCTGCACGTCTGTCATTTTCCGCCGGGAACCAGCAAGTGGAACAAGATCGAGCATCGGCTGTTCTCATTCATCAGCCAGAACTGGCGGGGCCGGCCGCTGTTGACCCATGCCACGATCGTCAAGCTGATCGCGCGCACCCGAACATCCATCGGCCTGACGGTCCGTTGCAACCTGGATGAGGGGCGCTACCCGCAAAAGGTCAAGATTACCGACGACCAAATGGCGACCATTCGTCTTAGGTCGGATGTCTTCCACGGCGACTGGAACTATGTCATTCAACCGCACGAGAGATAATCCGTATCAGTTATTTTCTCGCGATCCCTTAGGGGCTTTCCGGGGACCGCTCCCTTAGGGGCTTTCCGGGGACCGCTCTGGAGATTTTGATTCCTCATTCCGGTAAACTCTGAATCGCGAGACTCTCTTGTATCTTCTAGTATCGTATGCGTGCTGACCGCGCGAAGTCGGAAATTTGACTACGCAAGGAGGTCACCAGCGGAGTACGCGGCGAGACCGAAGGTTCGCAAAACATGCGTTTGGCAGGAGGGTTCCAGGACGCGATCGATATTAGGCAGTCCACGGGCTAACGTTACCCAAGGGGGGATGGGGACGTGGGTTCCGCTAGTTTGTCTTCTATGTCCGTTCCGCGTGTTAAAGCGTGGGCACCTTTGGGGTCGCTGTATCTTTGCCCAGGGACGCTCACCGCTGCGATCGGGGAATTGCCCCTTAAGAGTCTTCTGGAACGAGCTTCAGAGATTTTGCACTCCGCGAGCGCAGATCCCCCGATTGTAAGCTGCTTGATTCCCTATCTTCCGCGGGGTGCCGGTGAGTATCGCGAGGACTCCCCGCCACCGATCACGCGACGCAGTTTCGTCGCCCATGTCGTCCCGCCCGCCCGGGGTCGGAAAATGACTGCGCACGGAGGTCACCACCAATGATGCGTTGGATCGTCGCGTCAAGCATGCACCTCCGATACCTGATCGTCGTGATCGCGGCGGCGGTGATGGCCGTCGGCGTCGCCCAACTTCGCACGATGCCGGTGGACGTCTTGCCCGAGTTCGCGCCGCCCTATGTCGAGATCCAGGCCGAGGCCCTCGGGCTGTCCGCCCCGGAAGTCGAGAACCTGGTCACCCTCGACGTTGAGGAGTTGGAGGCCGGCGTCTCGTGGGTCAAGACAATCCGCTCGACATCGGTGCCCGGGATGTCGAGCGTGGTCCTCATCTTCGAGCCCGGGACCGACTTCATGCGCGCGCGGCAGTTGACAGCGGAGCGCCTGACGCAGACGTTCGTGCTGCCCAACGTGTTCCAGTCGCTTGGCTTGCTGCCGCCCAAGTCGGCGACGAGCCGGGTGCTGCTGGTCGGTCTCTCCTCGAAGACGCTGTCGCCGATCGAGATGGGCGTGCTCACCCAATGGACGATCAGGCCCGCCTTGCTGGCCGTTCCCGGCGTCGCGAACATCTCCGTCTGGGGCCAGCGGGACCGCCAGCTGCAGGTGCTTGTTGACCAGGCGCGTTTGCGGAAGTACGGGGTGAAGATCGACTCGGTCGTCGAAAACACCGGGAATGCTATGTTTGTCTCGCTCTTGTCATTCTTGCAGGCATCGTACCCCGGGACCGGTGGGTTCTTTGACACCCCCCAGCAGAGGTTCGAGGTGCGGCACGTGCTGCCCATCTCGACGGCGGCCGAGCTGGCCCAAGTGCCTGTGTACGAACAAAAAAAAGACGATGGCTCGCCCCTGCTCCTGGGTGACCTGGGCCGGGTGGTGGAAGGCCATCAACCGCTGATCGGGGCCTGCTCGTCGTCGAGAAGCTTCCCTGGAGCAACACGCTGGACGTGACCCGGGCGGTAGATGAAAAACTCAATACCCTGCGGGCGGGGCTTCCCGGGGTGAACATCGACTCCACCGTCTTTCGGCCGGCGAGCTTCATCCGGACGGCGATCGGCCATAACGGGAGAGCGCTGCTCCTCGGGGCCCTGCTCTTGATCGCGGTCCTCCTGATCTTCCTAGGGCACTGGCGCCCCACGCTGGCCGGTACCGTGGCGATCCTGACGTCTCTGGCGGCGGCCCTGTTCGTGCTGCATCTGCGCGGCGAAACCCTCAACGTGATGCTTTTGACGGGGCTGATGATCGCCATCGGGGTCATCGTCGACGTCGTGGTCGTGGGTGTCGAGAACATCCTGCGGCGCGTGCGCCGGCTGCCAGCGGATGGGGACGGCAGGGTGCTTCCGGCCGTCGTGCTCGACGCCTCAGTGGAGATGCAGGGCGTCCTCCTCTTCGCGGCGCTGATCCTGTTGCTGGCGATGGTGCCGGTGCTGTTCATCGAGGACGTGCTCGGCGCGTTCCTTCGGCCGCTCGCCGTCTCCTATCTGCTGGCGGTGGGGGCGGGCGCCGTGGTGGCGCTGACCCTGACGCCGGCGCTGAGCCTGCTGCTGCTCTCCGGTGCGACCCGGGGGCGCGGCGAGCCCGGTTTGATCCTCTGGCTGCGGCGCGGGTACGAGCGGATGCTGGCGTGGACCGTGCGCCGGTCGACCACGATCTTCGCGGCCGCCGGAGTGATTGCGCTGGCCGGCCTCGCGGTGCTGCCGTCGTTCAGTCCGGAGCTGCTGCCGCCCTTCAAAGAGCCGTACCTGATGATTCAGCTGGAGGCCCCGCCCGCCACGTCGCGTCCGGAGATGGAGCGAATCATCACCCGGATCGGCCGCGAGGTGCAGGCCGTTCCCGGGGTCCGCAACTTCGGCGCCCATTTCGGGCGCGCGGTGACGGGGGATCAGGCGGTCGGGATCAACTCCGCCACGCTGTGGGTCAGCCTCGATCCTTCGGTGGACCATGATGCGGGGGTCGCCGCGATCCAGAAGACCCTTGGCGGCTACCCGGGGCTCGCGCATCGTGTGGAGACGTATACGGAGCACTCGCTCAAACAGGTCCTGACAGGGTCGAATGACGACATGGTGGTGCGGCTCTACGGTCCCGAATGGAACGTCCTGCGCAGCAAGGCGGAGGACGTCCGGCAGGCCATCTCCGGAATCGGCGGGGTCGTGGGATTGCACAAGGAGCGCCTGGTGGAGGAGCCCCAGGTGGAGATCGAGCTCGATCTCGCCCGGGCGGCCCGCTACGGGCTCACCCCGGGCGATGTGCGCCGGCAGGCCGCCACATTGATGAACGGCATTCAAGCCGGCCAACTGTACCAGGGCCAGGAAATGTTCAACGTGGTGGTGTGGAGCGTGCCCGAAGCGCGCAGGAGCCTGACCAGCATTCGCAATCTGCTGCTGGACACACCCAACGGCGGGCACGTGCGCCTGGCAGAGGTGGCGGGCGTTCGCATCGTGCCGGCGATGACCAGCATCCACCGTGAAACCATCACGCGCCGGATGGACGTCGGCTTCAACGTGCGGGGCCGCGATCTCGGCTCCATCGCGCGCGACGTCAGGCGCGCGCTCCAGGGCGTCGAGTTCCCGCTGGAGCACCGGGCGGTGCTGCTCGGGGAGTTCGCGCAGCGGCAGGAGGCCCGGCAGCGCACGCTCATCGCCGGGGCGGTCGCGGCGATCGGGATCTTCCTCCTGCTGCAGGCGGCGTTCCGAAGCTGGCGCCTGGCGGCGCTGACCCTGCTGACGTGGCCTGCCGCCCTGGCGGGCGGCGCGCTGGCGGCGGTCGCCGGCGGGGCGACCCTCTCGCTCGGCGCGCTCGCCGGATTCCTGGCAGTGGCGGTCATCGCTGCGCGCACCGGCATGACGCTGATCGGCCACCTTCAGCGCCTCGGAGAGCAGGAGGGCGAAGCCGTTGGACCGGAGCTTGTCCTGCGCGGGTCCTGCGAGCGGCTGGCCCCGATCTTGATGACCGCGCTGGGGACGGGACTGATCTTCGCGCCGTTCGCGGTCTCCGGCAACATCCCTGGGCTCGAGATCGTGCATCCGATGGCGTTCGTGGTACTGGGCGGCCTTGTGACCTCGACGTTGGTTACCCTGTTCGTTGTCCCCCCGCTGTACGCACGTTACGGCGCGGGGAGCGCCGAGCCTGCGCTAGACCTTCCCCCGGTCGCCGCCGCCGGGCAATAGGCAACCGCATGGCGGAAAATCCGCTTCAGCCGGACAAGGAGGAACCCGAATGACCCGCGACCCAAAGCCGCTCACCGGACAGGGGAACACGAGGAAAGCGCTCGACGTCCTGACCGTGCCCCTCGTCGTCCTCTGCATCGTCCTGCTGGCGGTCGCCGGGGCGCGCTGGGCGGCCGGCAGACCGAGTTCCACCGTTTCGACCGTGGGAGTGGGCCAGAGTGAACACGCCAAAGTCGAGGCTGTCGGGAAGACGGGTCTCCATCGCGTGGTGCTGACCCCGGAAGCGGCCGAACGGCTCGGCATCGAGACAGCCCAGGTTAGCGAGGAAACCGGCGCGGGGCGGGAGACGGTCGTCCCGTACCCCGCGGTGTACTACGATGTGCACGGTGCGACCTGGGTGTACACCAACCCCGAGCCTCTGGTCTTCGTCCGGCAACGCGTCACCGTTGACCGTATCGACGATGACGACGCGATCCTGTCCGAGGGGCCACAGCCAGGCACGAGGGTGGTGATCGTCGGGGTGGACGAGCTGCTGGGAACCGAATTCGGCGGGTTGGTCGAACAATAGCCGTAGCGTGTAGGGCGCGACTGCGGCGGGAGGGTGATCCATGCGCTGGTTTGTCGGGACGAGCCTCCGGTTTCGCCACCTGGTGGTGTTTCTCGCCGTCGTGCTGGTCCTGTTCGGCATGGCCGAGGTGCCCCACATGCCGGTCGACGCCTTTCCGGAGTTCGCGCCTCCCATTGTCGAGGTTCAGAGCGATGGCCCGGGAATGTCCACCGTTGAGGTGGAAGAGCTGCTGACGATCCCGCTGGAGCAGGCGTTCGCCGGGACTCCCGGGCTCGACGTCATGCGGTCCAAGTCGGTTCCGGGGACGGCGGATATCCGTATGATCTTCAAATTGGGGACCGATCCTCTGCTGGCGCGGCAGGTGGTGGAGGAGCGCCTGGCGCCGTTTGCGGCCGCCGGCAACGCCATAATGGTGCCTCCCCTTTCCTCGACGAGCCGGGTCATGAAGATCGGGATTTCGTCGAAGACGCGGTCCCTGATGGATCTCTCGATGACCGGCTACTGGACGGTGCGGTTCCGCCTGATGCAGGTCCCCGGTGTTGCCAATGTGCCGATCTGGGGAGAGCGGATCAAAGAGCTCAATGTGTTGCTCGACCCGAAGCGGCTGCGCGCATACAACGTGTCCGTGCAGAACGCCATGGACGCCGGGTCGGACGCCCTGGACATGGGGCTCTTGAAATATACCCCCAGCGGGAAGGTTCGGACCGGAGGGTTTTTTGACACCCCCAATCAACGGCTCGAGGTCAGCCACCGCCTGCCCATCATCGGGCCCGAGGACCTGGCCCGGGTGGCCATCCAGGAGCGGAAGAAGCCGGACGGCACTCCCCTGCGCATGGGGGACATCGGCAATGTGGTGTGGGATACGTGGCCGCTCGTCGGCGACGCGGTCGTCAACGGCCATCCCGGCCTCCTGCTCGTCGTTGAAAAGTTCCCCTGGGCCAACACCCTGGACGTGACCCGGGGGGTGGAAGCGGCGTTGAATGAGATGAAGCCCGGCCTTCCCGGGATCGAGTTCGACACGAGCATCTTCCGGCCGGCCGCCTTCATCGAGACGGCGGTCCATAACCTCACCAACTCGCTGCTGCTTGGGGCTCTGCTCGTGATGCTGGTCATCCTGGCCTTTCTCTACGAGTGGCGGATCGCGCTGGTGAGCTGCACGATCATTCCGGTCTCGCTGATGGCGGCCTTGCTCGTGCTCGATCTGCGCGAGGCGACCCTCAACGTGATGGTGCTGGCGGGGCTGATGATTGCCATCGGCGCCGTCGTCGACGACGCGATCGTGGGGATCGAGAACATCCTGCGGCGGCTGCGGCAGGCACGCGCGGATGGGCGTACGCTGTCGCTGGCGGCGATCGTGCTCGACGCCACGGTGGAGGTGCGGGGCGCCATCATCTACGCCTCGCTGATCGAGATCGCGGCGCTGCTGCCGGTGTTCTTCATGGGAGGGCTGGCGGGCGCGTTCTTCCGGCCGCTGGCCGTCTCCTATGCGCTGGCGGTCCTCGCGTCCACGGTGGTCGCGCTGACGCTCACGCCGGCGCTGAGCCTGATGGTGCTGTCCCATTCGCGGCTGGAGCACCGCGAGTCCCCCCTCGTTCCGTGGCTGCACCGCGGGTACAACAGGATACTGGCGTGGACCCTCCGGAACCCGCGAACGATCTTCGCCGCCACCGGGGTCATCGTGCTGGCCGGCGTCGCCGCGCTGCCGTTCCTCGGGCAGTCGCTGTTTCCGCCATGAGCTGCTGGCCGTCCCCGGCGTCCGCAGCTTCGGCGCCCACATGGGGCGCGCCCTCCTGGCGGATGAAATCGTCGGCGTCAATGCCGGCGAGAACTGGATCAGCGTCGACCCTGGGGCCGACTATGACAAGACGGTGGACGCCATTCACGCCGTGATCGACCGCTACCCGGGGATCGTGCACGACGTGGAGACCTACCTGCACGAGCGCGTCGATGAGGTGCTGACGGGATCGACCCATCCCATCCTTGTGAAAATCTTCGGCCCGGATCTCTGGGTCCTGCGCGCCAAGGCGGAGGAAGTTCGGGAGGCGCTGTCGGGGATCCCCGGCCTCGTCGATTTGAACAAGGAGTTCCAAATCGACGTCCCGGTTGTCCAGGTCAAGGAGGACCTCCGCACGGGGCAGCGGTACGGGCTCAAACCGGGCGACGTCCGCCGGATCGCCGCCACGTTCGTGGCCGGGTTCGAGACCAGCGACATCCACCGGGACAATAAGGTGTACGATGTCTGGACGTGGAGCATCCCGGAAGCGCGGCGGAGCCCACAGAACGTGCGCGAGATTCCGATCGACACGCCCCGCGGCGGCAAGGTTCCGCTGGCGCAGGTTGCCGACGTCAGCATCCAGCCGATGCCGAGCAGCATCAACCGGGAAAACCGGTCGCGGCGCATTACCGTTGAGGCCGACGTCCACGGCCGCGACCTCGGCGCCGTAGCGCGCGACGTCGAGCGGGCCCTCCAGCGCATTCAGTTCCCCCTCGAGTACCACGCGGAGCTGGCGGGAGAGTACGCGGAGCGGCAGGCGGCGCAGCAGAGCCTCCTCCTCCTGTCGGGGGTCGCGGTGATCGTGATCTTCTCCCTCCTGCTGACGTCCTTCGGGCACTGGCGCCTGGCGATGCTCACCTTCTGGACCCTGCCGTCCGCCCTAGTGGGCGGCATACTGGCGGCGTTCGCGACGGGCCGCATCCTCTCGCTCGGCTCGCTCGTGGGATTCCTCACCGTGTTGGGCATTGTGGCGCGCAACGGCATCATGCTGATGAGTCACTATCACCACCTGGAGCAGTATGAGGGCGAAACCTTTGGCCCCGGGCTGGTCATGCGCGGGGCGCGGGAGCGCCTCCGGCCGATCCTGATGACGATGGCGGCCACGGCGCTGGCCCTCGTGCCGCTGGTGGTGGCCGGCAACATCCCGGGGCACGAGATCGAATACCCGATGGCCATCGTCATCCTCGGCGGCCTGGTCACCTCGACGCTGATGAACCTGTTTGTTGTTCCTGCCATGTACCTGCGGCTGGGGCGGGATAGAAACCTGTCCTCCGGGCCGGCTGCCGGCGCCGTCCATTAAGGAGCATATCATGTCACTCGCCCGGGTAATGTCTCGCGAGGTTGGGGCCGCCCTGGCACTCGCGCTGGGCGCGCTGGCCGGCGCTCCGGTCGAGGCTCTGGCGGCAGTGGGCGAACCGTTTTCCCGCGAGGTGGCGAAATGCGACCAGGGGAACGGGTCCGTGCCCCTCCAGGTCTCCTGGGTGTTGACATACACGTATACCAACGCCGCGGCCCCGGCTCAGGCGGACAACCCCAACTACACCGGCCCCGGCGCAAGCACGCCACAGGTCACGGAGCCCGGCTTTGAAGTTTGCCTCACGTGGACCCCGACCCCAAGCGTTACCCTCTTCGCCGACGTGACCGCCACGGCGCCGTCCGATTCCCCAGCCCTGATCAGCATCGACCGGCTGTACCTCGACCTACCCAATACGCTCGGCGCGAAGGATCTCCGTTTCCGGATCG
The DNA here is from genome assembly GCA_005883865.1 of Candidatus Segetimicrobium genomatis. Classification (GTDB taxonomy): domain Bacteria; phylum Sysuimicrobiota; class Sysuimicrobiia; order Sysuimicrobiales; family Segetimicrobiaceae; genus Segetimicrobium. The sequence continues at coordinate 17 of VBAO01000202.1, read as the reverse complement.
GGCGGGACCAGGTTAGC
>VBAO01000201.1 GCA_005883865.1 Candidatus Segetimicrobium genomatis | reverse complement strand
TCGGGAAGGAGTTCTACGGGGTCAAGATCCTCTGCGCCAGCACCCTCGAGGTCGACCCCATGGAGGTGTCCAAGGGACCCGTGTCCCGCGACATCGCCGAGATCCAACTCGTGGTCCCCGACGCCACGTACGCCCTCTGGGGCATCCTCGCCGGCGGCGGGACCACGATCATCGCCAGGGCGCACCAGGGACCGCTTCCGACCTTTCCGGTGCTGACGTTCGGTGACGGCCCGCAGGAGCGCGGCCAGATCCGGGTGATCGGGTTCGGTCGGGCGGCGCAGGCGGAGGAGAAGACGATCGCTACGGGCACGATCACGCTGACCGCGGTCGCAAAGGACGGCACGCCCGTCTTCGAGATCCAGTCGCCCGCGCGCCCGGAACGCGGCAGCAGCGGCTCTCCGGTGCTCAACGACCAGGACCGCGTGGTCGGCATGTACACCTGGAACGACACCAGCAACGACGCCGCCGGCATCGCAATCAGCAGCGCCGCCCTCGCCCGCGCCTGCCCATAGGCTCCGGAGGAGAGTGACCCCGGGGCCGTCGAAACCGGGGGGCGCGATGGCCGCACCCCTCGAGCTTCCGGAGCAGTTCAACGTTTCCACCGCGTTTCTGGACCGAAACCTGGACGAGGGGCGGGGCGACCGCGTCGCCATTTATGCCGGCGACGATCGGATCACCTACCGGACCCTCCTGAGCCAGGTCAACCGCGCGGGGAACGCCCTGCGCGACCTCGGCGTGCGCCCGGAAGAGCGGGTCTTGCTGCTGATGCTGGACACCCCGGAGTTCGCGTACCTGTTCTGGGGGGCGATCCGGATCGGGGCGGTGGCGGTCCCGACGAACACGGCGCTCAAGCCGCACGACTACGCCTACATGCTGCGCGACAGCCGGGCGACGGTGCTCGTCGTGAGCGAAGAGCTCCTCCCCGCCGTCGAGCCCGCGCTCGCCGGTCAAGGCGCCCTCCGCCACGTGGTCGTGGCGGGGGCCGGGGCGCCGGGAGCGGGGCGGCACGCGCTGCGCGACCTCCTGGCCGCCGCCGACCCGCACCTCGATCCGGCGCCGACCCACCGGGACGAGCCGGCGTTTTGGCTGTGGAGCAGCGGCAGCACGGGCGCGCCCAAGGGCACCGTCCACCTCCACCACGACATGGTGTGCGCCGCCGAATTGTACGCGCGGACCGTGCTGGGGATCCGCGACGACGACGTCTGCCTGTCGATCGCCAAGCTCTTCTTCGCCTACGGCCTGGGTAACGCCCTGTACTTTCCGTTCCGGGTGGGCGCCGCCACCGTGCTGGCCCCGGGGCGGTTCGAGCCCCGGGGGTACTTCGACCTGATCCGCCGGTACCGGCCGACCCTGTTCTTTGGGGTGCCCACCGCCTACGCGGCGATGCTGGCGCAGGAAGGGCCGGCCGGCCTCGGGCGCGTCCGGTTGTGCGTCTCCGCGGGGGAGCCCCTCCCGGGCGCGCTACTGACCAGATGGAAGGAGCGGTTCGGCGTGGAGATCCTCGACGGGATCGGATCGACCGAGGCGCTGCACATCTACATCAGCAACCGGTCGGGCCGGGTCCGGCCGGGGAGCAGCGGCGAGCCGGTGGCGGGGTACGCGGTCCGGATCGTCGATGAGGCCGGACGGGATGTGCCCGCAGGAGAGATCGGGGATCTGCTCGTCAGAGGGGACAGCATCGCGGCCGGGTACTGGAACCAGCACGAGCGGACCCGGCAGGCCTTTCGCGGCGAGTGGTTCGTGAGCGGCGATAAGTACTACCGGGACGCCGACGGCTACTACTGGTACTGCGGCCGGTCCGACGACATGCTCAAGGTCGGAGGGCAGTGGGTGTCCCCCGCCGAGGTGGAGGCGACCGTGATCCAGGGCCTGTCCAAGCCGTGCGCGTTTGTCGTGCTCAAGCCCGGGATTACCCCCGGCGACGCGCTGGCGAGGGACCTCCAGGCGTTCGTGCGCGACAAAATCGCCGCCTACAAGTATCCCCGGTGGATCGAGTTCGTGCCGGAACTCCCCAAAACGGCCACGGGCAAGATCCAGCGGTTCCGTCTGCGGGAGCGGCTGGCCGCGGGATACAAGCCCGCGCCGGCCGGGTGAGGGGGTGGGGTCCGTGGGAGACATGATCAGCCTTGAGCGCGACGGAGCGGTCGGCCAGGTCTCGCTGCACCGGGCGCCGGCGAACGCCTACAACCAGCAGTTTGTGCACGAACTGGACGAGGTGGTGGAGGCCGTGCGGGCGGACGACGGGGTGCGCGCGGTCGTGGTGACGAGCACGCTGCCCCGGTTCTTCTCGGCCGGCGCGGACGTCAAGATGTTCCAGGCCTCCACCTTGCAGGAGAAGGAGAAGTTCATCCTGCGCATGCACGAAGTGTTGCGGAAGGTCGAGATGACGCCCAAGGTGTTTATCGCGGCGATCAACGGCCACTGCCTCGGCGGCGGGATGGAGATCGCGCTCGCGTGCGACCTGCGGTTTGCCGCCGCCGGGAAGTACGGCCTGGGGCAGCCGGAGGTCTCGCTCGGGATCCTTCCGGGGAACGGGGGAACCCAGCGCCTGCCGCGCCTCATCGGGAAGGGCCGGGCCCTCGACCTCATGATCACGGGCCGGACCGTCTCCCCCGACGAGGCCCTGTCGCTCACCCTCGTCGACCGGGTGTTCCCGGCCGAGGAGCTCATGGCCAGGACGCGGGAGTATGCGGAGGCCCTCACCCGAAGCGCCGGGATGGCGGTCGGGCTGATCAAGCTCACCGTGACCCGCGGCCTGGAGCTGCCCCTCGACGGCGGGCTCGCCTACGAGCGGGAGGCGCTGTTCCGCGTGTTTGCCAGCGCGGACGCCGCCGAGGGCGTCAACGCCTTTCTCGAGAAGCGCCCCCCGGTGTTCAAGGGCCGGTAGGCGCGGGCGCCGCGCCCCGGGGGAGGCTCGAACGCCTCCGCGAAGAACCGCGCGGCCGGCCGTTCGAGCATCTGGTAGACGTCGCGGAAGGCCCGGGCCGCCTCCCACCCCGGCCAGTCGGCGGGAAGCAGGGACGGCGGAAGCCCCGGATCCACGAAGAGAAACTTCCGGTATTCGTGAACCAGCGTGATCTTCTCCGCAAAGCAGGCGGCGTCGGAGACCGTGCCGCGCCGGAGCCCTCGGCGCAGGACGACCGCCCGCCGGCGGGTCGCCGCGGTGAACGCGCGATACCGTGAGGCGACGGCGTCCAGGTCCCAGCACCGGTTGGCGAGGGCGCGGTCCCGCTCCGGTCCGAGATGGGCCCCCTCGAAGATGGCGACGCCGTCGTTCAGCCCGTGGGAGGCCGCCAGTTCGAACAGCCGGCCGCCGAGGTCGCGCGGCGTGAGCCAGGTGCTCCTCGAGAGCGGTCCGAGCCCCAGCCAGGCGAGCTCCCGGCGAAGCCGGTCGCGCACAGGGCGGCGGCCTTCCGAGATCGCGTAGGTCAAGAGACGCCACCGCCCATCCCACGGCTCGGGCGCGAGCCGGTAGACCCGGCGCACCCCCTCTTCCACGCGCCACGCCCCCCGCGGGGTCAGCGAGTAGTAGGCGCGCCGCCCGAGCCTCCGGGTCTGCAGCCACCCCTGCCGCGCCATCCGCGACATCGCCGCGCGGACCGCGCGCGCGGAGAACCCGAGCGGCGCCATGAGGCGGCTCAGGCTCCCGAGGCCGATCTCCCCGCCGTGCGGCCGGATGCTGTCGCCGTACACCGTGAACAACAACGAGCGCGCGCGCATTGACGCCTCCTGCGTCGACGCCGTATAATAATTATACACGCAATTGACTGCATTCGTGCAAAAAGCGTGTCATATCGCCCCCGGGCGGGGAGGCCAGCGATGGCGATGACCGACGAGCAGCTGATCGAGCGGATCGGGCAGGGGCACATCGTCGAGTCCCCCGGGGAGATGACCCCGGAGTACCGGCAAACCCTCATCCACATCCTCACCGTGTCGGCCGACACGGAGCTGATCAGCGCCCCCAGCTACTACACGGCGGCCAGGAACGTCCCCTCGATGAACAACCTGATCTCCGCGCTGGCGATCATCCAGGACGAGCTCAGCCACGCCCACATCGGCTATCGGATCCTCCAGGATCTCGGCGTGGACACCGAGGCGCTGATCTACGATCGCGACCCGAAGCAGTTCAAGCACCCGTACGCCTTCGACGTGCCGCTGCGATCCTGGATCGAGCTGATCGTGGCGAACGCGTTCTACGACCGGGCCGGGTACGTGCTGCTGGGCGACGTGTACCGGCACTGCAGCTACGGCCCGTGGCGGCGGGGGCTGGCGAAGGTGGACAAGGAGGAGAATTTCCACCTCCGGCACGGCGAGAACGGGATGCGCCGCCTCGCCGCCACGCACCGGGAAGAGCTCCAGCAGGCCATCGACTGGATGTTCCCGATGACGGTGGAGTGGTTCGGTCTGCCGGATTCCCTCAAGACGCACGGCAAGCAGATCGGCTATCGGTTGAAGGGCAGCACGAACGACCAGCTCCGCCAGACGTGGCTGCGCACCGCCGTGCCGCTGTGCGAGGGCCTGGGATTTCGGGTGCCGGCCCACCACGAGCGCGCGACCGATGCGTACGTGCTGGACTATCCGCTGCCGGTGGACTTCGACGAAGCGGAGCGCCGGTGGCTGATGGACCGGCCCATCACGTGGAACGACGTACTGGTCCGGTGGAAGCGACGCGGGCCGGGCAACGCGATGTTTGTGGAGATGCTCCAGCGGGGCCGGCGGCAGATGCGCGAGACCGTGGAGCGGCACTAGCGATGCCGGAGGCCCTGCGCGCGCCGACCCGCGAGGGGGTGCTCGCGGCCCTGTCCGGCGTCGCCGACCCGGAGTGGCCGGTGAGCATCGTCGACATGGGGCTCGTCTACGAGGTCGGGGTGGCGGAGGGGGTCGTGACGCTGACCTTGACGTTCACGGCGACGGCGTGTCCCTGCATGGAGATGATCCAGGAGGACATCCGGGACTGCCTGCTCCGACTGCCCGGCGTGCGGGACGTCAGGATCGAGGTGTCCTGGGATCCGCCGTGGACGAAGGACCGCCTGACCGAGCGGGCGCGCGTAGCGCTGCGGCGCTGCGGCGTGACGGTGTGAGGGAGCGCCGTGCAGCGGATCGGCGATGAGCCGGTGTACGAAGTGTTCGCCCGCCGGGTCGACGGGGAGCCGCTCCGGCACGTAGGCAGCGTGGCCGCGTCCGGCGACGCGCTCGCCCGCGTGTACGCGCGCAGCATCTACGACGAGGAGTCCTGGATCGAACTGTATGTCGTCCCCCGGCGCGCGGTCATCCCGGTCGAGTCTGTCCGCACCGAGGCGGTAGACGCCCACGCATGAGGGGACCCGGGTGAGCACCCCCCTGCTCGACCGTGCCGCCGCCCTCCCGCGGGAGACCGTGCCGCCGCTCGTGGACCTCGTCACCGCCCTCGCCGACAACAAGCACGCGCTCGGGCTGCGGTACGGCGAGTGGTGCAGCAGCGGCCCGACGATCGAGGCCGGCGTGGCGGCGACCGCGATGGCCCAGGACGAACTGGGGCACGCCCGGGTGCTGTACGGGCTCCTGGAAGAGCTGCCGGGGGCCCCCCGCCGCTCGGAGCACGAGTGGGCCGCGGGGGACGCGCGCACGGTCGCGTTCGTCGACCGGCCGTTTCCGAGCTGGCCGCACCTGATCGTCGCGAACCTCCTGGTCGACCAGGCGCTGACCCTCGTCCTCGAGACCGCCCTGGGGTCGCGGTACCTGCCGCTCCGCCAGCGGACCCGCAAGCTGATCGAGGAGGAGCAGTTCCATGCGGTCCACGGTCAGGGGTGGTTGCTGCAGCTGGCCGCGGAGGGCCCGCGCGTCCGATCGGTCCTCGATGCGATCATCCGGGAGGCGTGGGCCGACGCGGTGTGCTGGTTCGGTCCCGACCGGGGCGGCGCGCTCGCGCCCCTGGTGGCGGTCGGGGTGTTGCGGGAGGCCGGCGACGCGGTGCGGCGGCGCTTTCTCCGCCAGATCGGCCCCCTGCTCCGCGACGCCGGGCTCGCCTCGCTGCTGCGGGCGGACGGGGACGGCTGGGTGCCGGCCGAGGCGCTGCCGTGGGCCGAGTGGGATGAGTCCCGCCGGCGGATGCGCCGTGGGTGACCCTGTGGGTGACCCGTCGCCCGCGAAGCCCGGGAACGAGGCGCCGCGCCCTCCCGCGGTCGTCTGCCCGTTCTGCGGGTCGGACGACACCGAGCGGCTCGGCCTGTTCGGGTCCACGTCGCTCACGTCGC
>VBAO01000200.1 GCA_005883865.1 Candidatus Segetimicrobium genomatis | reverse complement strand
CTTCCCATCCTCCTCTACCTGGCGCTCGGCCCGTCGGCCGCGGCCTACGCCTGCTGGAACGTCGCGGTCCGCGACCTCGGCGCCGCCTACGCGGCGATGTTCAACAACGTGCTCCCGATCTTCGGGATGCTCCTCGGCTGGCTGGTGCTCCACGAGCGGGTGACGTTCGTCCAAGTCTTCGCGGCGAGTCTCATCATCGCCGGCATCGTGATCGCCTATCGATCGCTCCCGATGACCTCCGCCGCTCCGCGCCGATCCCGCGCGCGGTGATCGCTCGCGGGAATTTTTGCATTGCATGGGCCGGTTCCATATAATGCGGGATACACCTTCGGGGAAAAACCCGGGTTTTAACCGTCGATGAGTCTCATCCGTCACCTCGTCAATGGGACCGCCCGCAGCGGTCGCCGCCTCCGCAGTTCCGTGCGGGAGGCTCGGGAGATGCTCTCATCTCGTAAGTCCTAACGGAATCCTGGGCGAGGTCGAAGACCTGCGCCTCGGCTTCGAGGGGAAGTTGAAAGGCGAGGAGGGGGAGATATGAGCGATAGCCATCTGCAACACGAGCTCGGCCAGCATCTCCGCGAAGAGCTGCTGGCCGGTCGCATTTCCCGGCGGGAGTTCCTGCGGAGCGCCACGGCGTTCGGGTTGTCGGCGGGGGCCATCGCCGCGCTTCTGGCGGGCGGCGGGCGCGCGCCGGCCCTCGCCCAGACCCCGCCGGTCAAGCGGGCCGGGACCATCCGGGTCGCGCTCGTCCCCCCGACCGCCGCGGTCGATCCGGTGACGATGTACGATGCGGGCGCGATCGCGGTCGTCCAGCAGGTGGCCGAGTACCTGATCTGGGCGGAGAAAGACCTCCGGCTGCGGCCCGTGCTGGCGACGCGGTGGGAACCGGACGCTCAGGCCCGGACGTGGACGTTTACGCTTCGGGACGGCGTCACGTTCTCCACGGGCCGGCCGCTCGGGGCGGACGACGTGATCGCGACGTTCGACCGGTTGACCGACCCTCAGACGAAATCCGCGGCCCGCTCGAATTTCAAGGGCATCCTCTCGAAGGGCAACGTCGAGAAGCTCGCAGCGAACCGGGTGGCGTTTCACCTGGACCGGCCCTTCGTGGACTTTCCCTACCTCTTGTCGTCCACGAACTACAACGCCGTCGTGTTGCCCCAGCCCTACGCCGGCGATTTCGAACAGCATCCCGTGGGAACGGGGCCGTTCGCGCTCACCGCGTACACACCCAAGGAGAGCGCATCGTTCAAGCGGAACCCGGGGTACTGGCAGAAGGATCTTCCCTACCTCGAGGGCGTGGAGTTTCGCTTCTTCGCGGAGATCCAACCCCAGGTGCTGGCGCTGCAGGCCGGGGCGGTCGACATGATGCTGGCGACCCCATTTCAGGGATCGCAGGCGGTCTTCACCGACCCGAACATCACCGTGCTCCAGACCTCGTCGTCCAAGCACCGGGCGGTGCACATGCGGGTGGACACCGCCCCCTTCACCGACAAGCGCGTGCGCCAGGCGCTGGCCCTCTGCCTCGATCGGCCGGGGATCGTGCAGGGCCTCTTTCAGGGGCGGGCCGACGTGGGGAACGACGAGATGTTCGCCCCGATCTTTCCGGGCTCGCCGACGATCCCCCAGCGCACCCAGAATTACGCCGTGGCCAAGCAGCTGCTCCGCGAAGCCGGACAAGCGGATCTCAAGGTCACCCTCACGTACGAGGTGTACCAGGAGGTTCCGCAATACGCGGTCTTTCTCCAACAAATGATGAAACCGGCCGGCGTGACCGTCACGCTCGACCAGATGACCCAGGCCGCGTACTACGGATCCGGGAGCACCCAGCCGTGGCTGCAGGTCCCCATGGGCATCACGGACTGGGCATCCCGCACCGTTCCGTCCCAGTTCATCCTGCCGGCGTACACCTGCAGCGGCGTGTGGAACTCCGCGCACTGGTGCAACAAGGAGTACGACGACCTCGCCGAGCAGTACGACGCCACCCTCGACGCGCAGCGCCGCGGGTCGATCGCGCGCAAGCTGGCCGTGCTCCAGCAGGACGCGACCCCCGCGATCATCGGGTACTGGATCCGCGCGCCCCGCGCGGTGCGGAAGCGGGTCCAGGGCGTCGAGCCCAACGGATCGGACTTCCTGGATCTGACCAGGGCCTCGCTGGCCTAGACCGCAGGACCGAAGGGCATGGCGCGGTTCCTCCTCCGGAGGCTGGGGCTCGTGGTGCCGGCGCTGTGGCTCGTCTCGGCGCTGATCTTCGCGCTCGCGGAGATCGTGCCGGGAGACGTGGCCCGTACCGTCCTGGGACCGTACGCCACCCCGGACCAGGTCGCCGCGCTCAGGCACCAGCTCGGCGCCGACCGCCCCCTCGTGGTTCGGTACGCGGCGTGGCTCGGCGGCTTCGTCACGGGCAACTGGGGGGATTCGCTGGTGCTCCACCGGCCGGTCCGCCCGTTCGTGTTCGCGCGCCTTGGGAACTCCCTCCAGCTCGCCCTGGTCGCGCTCGTCTTGGTCATTCCGGTCTCTCTGGCCCTGGGGGTCCTCGCCGGCCTCCACGAGGATCGCCCCCTCGACCGGGTGATCAGCCTCCTCGGCCTCTCGCTGACCGCGATCCCCGAGTTCGTGAGCGGGGTCATCCTCCTCGTGGTCCTGGGCGTCCAGCTGCGCTGGTTCCCGATCATCGCGCAGCCCCCGCCCGGGGTGGGCCCCGCCGGGCGCATCCGCTATCTTGCTCTGCCGGCGATCCCGATCGCGTTCGTGCTGTTCGGCTACATCGCCCGGATGGCGCGGGCGGGGATGGTCGACGTCATGGGATCGGCCTACATCAGGACCGCCGTGCTCAAGGGCCTGCCCCCCCTCTACGTGATCACCCACCACGCGCTCCGAAACGCGCTCCTGCCGGCGATCGCGGTCATCGGCTCGCAGATCGGGTGGCTGGTGGGAGGCCTGGTGGTGGTCGAAACGCTCTTTACCTATCCCGGGTTGGGCAAGCTCATCTACGACTCGGCGCTCGCGCACGACGTGCCCGTCCTCGAAGCGACGGCGCTCCTCGTGGCGGCGATCTTCATGCGGATCCCTCCTCCCGGAATGGCGGGACCCGGCCGCCGGCGGGGCGGGGGCGCGGAGCCCCGGAAGGGCCGTCGTCCGCCGGCTGGTCCGGAACCCCGTGTTCCTCGCCGGCGCCATCGTGGTCTGCTTCTGGGTCCTGGCGGCGGTGGAATGGCGGGTGATTGCGCCCTACGACCCGTTCGCGGTCGACCCCGCGCATCCGCTCGCCCCGCCCGGGTGGTCGCACTGGGTCGGAACGGACGATCTCGGCCGCGATGTCCTCTCGCGCGTCCTGGCCGGAGCGGCGCCGGTCCTCGTCGTGGCGCCCACGGCCACGATCTTGAGCCTCGCGGGCGGGACGACGCTCGGACTCGTCGCGGGCTACCACCGCGGGCTCGTCGACGACCTCCTGATGCGGGTGGTCGATGCGGTGATGAGCCTGCCGGCGATCATCCCCGCCACGCTGGTCCTCGCGCTCGTGGGACGGTCCTCGACCAACGTGCTGCTCGCCATCGCCGTGTTGTTCGCCCCCCTGGTCGCCCGGACGGTCCGGTCGGCCGTGCTGGCGGAGCGGGACCGCGAATACGTCGATGCGGCGAGATTGCGGGGCGATGGGAGCCTCTACATCATGTTCTTCGAGATCCTCCCCAACGTGGCTTCGCCGGTTATCGTCGAAGGCACGGTGCGGGTGGGCTACGCGGTGTTCACGGCCGGGACGCTGTCCTTCCTTCAGTTGGGCATCCAGCCGCCGTCGCCCGATTGGGGGCTCACCGTGGCCGTGGAGCGCGCGTTCGTGCAGATCGCCCCGTGGACCGTGCTGGCTCCCGCGATCGCCCTCGCGACCCTGGTGGTCGGCATCAACCTCGCGGCCGACGGGCTGCGGAGAACCCTGGCCGAATGACGGCGCCGGCGCTCGAAGTCGCGGGGCTCACGGTCTCCTACCGCCGGGCGGGCGAGTGGGCGGCCGTGGTGTCGGGCGTCTCGCTCGCGATCGACGCCGGGGAAGCATACGGGCTCGTCGGCGAGTCCGGGTCCGGGAAGACCACGCTGGCCCTATCGGTCATGCGCTACCTGCCCCGGAACGGCCGCATCGACGCCGGTGCGATCCGCGTGGACGGGCGTGACCTCGCGCGGATGGGGGAGCGCGATCTCCGCCGGTGGCGCGGCACCCGCCTGGCGATGGTCTACCAGGATCCCGCGAGCGCGCTCAACCCCGCCCTGCAGATCGGCGACCAGATCGCGGAGGTCTACCGGTTCCATCGGGGCGCGGCCCGCGGCGAGGCGCTCCGAAGCGCCAGCGACGCGCTTCAGAGGGTCCGGATGCCCGACGCCGACGCGGTCCTGCGCCGGTATCCCCACCAACTGTCGGGGGGACAGCAGCAGCGCGTGGTGATCGCGATGGCGCTCGCGGCCAACCCGCGGCTCCTGATCCTCGACGAGCCCACCACGGGGCTCGATGTCACCATCGAAGCGGAGGTCCTCGACCTGATCGCCGCGCTTCGCCGCGAGATCGACTCGGCGATCCTGCTGATCAGCCACAACCTGGGGCTGGTCGCCCGGATGTGCGACCGGATCGGGGTCATGTATGCGGGGGAGATCGTCGAGGAGGGCCGCGCCCACGAGATGTTCAAGGCTCCCCGCCACCCCTACACGATGGGGCTGCTTCGCTGTCTTCCACGGTTCGGGGCCACGAAGCAGGACACGCTCCTCGAGCCGATCCCGGGGACGCTCCCGTTCCCGGGGGATCGCATTGCCGGGTGCGTCTTTCACCCGCGGTGCGTCCTGGCCCGCGACCGGTGCCGGCGGGACGCCCCGGAGCTCCTCGCCGTGGAGCCGGGCCGGCGGAGCCGCTGCCACTTCTCAGAAGAGGTCGCGACCATGCCGCACCAGGTACCGGCCGTTTCCCCCCGATCCGGCCCCGCCCCCCACGAGCGGCTCCTCGAGGTCACGGGACTCCGCAAGACCTTCCGCGGCCCAGGCCAGGGCACCGTGGCGGTGCGGGATGTCTCGCTCGAGGTGATGCGGGGGGAAACCCTTGGCCTGGTCGGCGAGTCGGGCAGCGGCAAGACCACGCTGGCGCGCTGTCTCGTCGGGCTCACCGAGCCGGATGGCGGCGAGCTCACCTTTGCGGGTAAACATGCGCCGTGGCGCGGCCGGGACCGGGGGCCCGCGCTTCTGCAGATGATGCAGATGGTGTTCCAAAACCCCGACACCACCCTCAACCCGAGCTGGACGGTGCGCGGGATCCTCGGGCGCGCGGTCCGGGTGTTCCTAGGCCTCCGCGGCCGGGCCCAATCCCGCCGCGTCGCCGAACTCGCCTCGGGGGTGCGCCTCGAGCCTCGCTACCTGGACCTCCGTGCGGGCCAGCTCTCCGGGGGCTTGAGACAGCGGGCGGCGATTGCGCGGGCGCTGGCCGGGAAGCCGGCGCTGGCGGTGTGCGATGAGCCCGTCACCGCGCTCGACGTCTCGGTTCAGGCGGCGATCCTCGAATTGCTGCTGGAGCTTCAGGCCACCGAAGGGGTCGCCTATATCCTCATCTCGCACGACCTGGCCGTGGTCCGCTATCTGGCCGACCGGATCGGGGTCATGTACCTGGCCCAGCTCGTGGAGATCGGTGAGGCCGCTGCCGTATTCGCCGGTCCCCAACACCCCTACACCGAGGCGCTCCTGGCGGCCGTCCCGGTGTTCGACACGGAGACCGCCCCACCGCCCATCCGGCTCGCCGGGCCGATCCCGAGCCTCGCGCATCCGCCGAGCGGATGCCGGTTCCACACCAGGTGCCCGCGGAAACTCGGAGCGATCTGCGAGCAGCAGGAGCCTCCCTGGCTCGATGCCGGCGAGGGCCACCTCATCCGGTGTCACATCCCCCCGGAGGACCTGCGAAATCTGCAGGTCAAGAACGGACACTCAGGAAACGGCCACGCCGGAGACCGGCCGAATCCGCCCCCGAGTCCCCGGGCGGACGCGGTCACCTCGGGGGGGCCAGGTTCACCGCCTTGAACTGACCGTTGGCCATCTCCACGAGATCGAAGGTCACCGCGGCCGATGGCTCGAGGGTTGCGGGGTCGACCCGGCAGTCGCTTCGGTGAAAGAACACGTCACCGGGGGTGTCGGGCGTCGTGACGAACCCGTAGCCACGCGGGGGTTGGTACTGCTTGATGCGGCCGGACAGCCGGCGCGCGACGGTGCGGACAACCGCGTGGGCGTCATCGGACCCGGCCGCGCGATCCTCGTCTCCCCGCCGGGCGCCGCCCCGTGGCGCTTCCCGTGCCTCCGCCGGCCCCGCCTGCCGCGCCGGGCGGCCGGCATCGATGCCCAAATGGGCGGCGATCGCCATCACGATGGACTCGAGGCGCTCGAGCCTCGCGACGATCTCGTCCCCGCCCCCCCGATCGGAGGAGGCAGGGGCCTGCCGGGGGCCGAAACGTGTGGGCCGCCCCCGCGCCGTCTCCCACCGGCCCCGCCGCCCGCCATCCCGATCGCGGGGTGGCGGCCTCACGAGACTCCCGCCCTCTTGCGGGCATAATGGCGCCGGGCCTTCTCGCGGTTTCCGCAGCCACGCATGTCACACCAGCGGCGGCTGTGGTTTCGGCTCGTGTCCAGGAACAGCCAGTCGCAGTCTTGGCCGGAGCACCGCCGGACTCGCTTCGCTTCCTCAGACACCAGGAGGTCCGCCGCCGATCGCACAACGGGCCAGAGCATGCGGTCGAGGGCTTCCCCGCTGTCCGCCCATGACCAGCCGAAGCCGCCGGACCCCGTCGTCACCTGCAGCCGATCCAGGGCACGGGACAGGGCACCGTTCAGGGTCGCGAAATCGCCCTGCGCGGCCGTCGAGCCGTCGATCACCGACGAAAGAATGCGATAAATCGCTTCGCGCAGAGCCACGGCTTCCCTGAGCGTCCGGGACGCCGCCCACGGGTGCCGTTCCGCGATGCGCGCAAGGAAGCGGGACTCCCGCTCGGCCAACACGCCTGCCTGCTCTCCCCATGTCACAAGGTCTTGATAGCTCTTCAGCCTTTCGACGGGACGCGCGCGGGAATCGCCGAGCGTGTTCGTAAAATCGAGGCAGAGT
>VBAO01000199.1 GCA_005883865.1 Candidatus Segetimicrobium genomatis | reverse complement strand
GCACCTCGAGTACCCGGCGCAACTCGAGCAGAAGACCGCGCTCGTCTCCGAGGCCCTCGAGCGAGGCGGGCTCCGCGGCCGGCCCATCGCGCCGGCGATCGGCTGGGAGCCTTCGTGGGAGTTCCGCGCGCACCTCGAGGCCGCCGTCGGCCTCCGCGGCGGCCGGCGGGTGCTGGGGTTCTTCAGTTGGGGCGGGGACCGGATCATCGAGGTCGGCCAGTGCCCGGTCCAGCATCCGGGGAACGTCGCGGCGCTGACCAGCGTCCGGGCGGCATGGGACGCCCTCCACCCGATCGCGGGCGCCCTCCGCGGCATCATCAGCCGGGTCGGGACCGCCACGGGGGAAGTCATGCTGGGCCTGTCGGTCACCCGGCGCCTGGGTCCGGACGATCGACAGGCCGCCGTCCGGGCGCTGCTCGACCGGGTCCCGCGCCTGGTGAGCCTGATGGAGGTCCGCGCCCCGCGCCTCGGGCACCTCCTCGCCGGCCGGCAGGCCGGGCTGCTGTGGGGCCGTCCCTATGTCCGGGAAGAGGTGGCAGGGGTCCGGTACCACGTGCCCCTGCTGGCCGAGTTCCCGATGAACCTCCGCGCGCTCCCGGGGTTGATCGAGATCATCCTCGGCGCGCTCGATGCGACCCCCGCGGACACCGTCCTGGAACCGGACGCCGGGATCGGCGGCTACACCCTCCATGTCGCGCTGGCCGCCGCGCGCGTCGTCGGCGTGACGACGGTCCCCGAACTCGACGCCGCGTGGGAGAACGCCCGCCTCAACCAGATGACGAACTGCCTGTTTTACGCCCGGAGCCCCGTGCGCGCGCTCGAGAAGGCGGGGCGCCGCGGGCCGGTCCGCCTGGCGTTCCTCCACCCCCCCGGGCCGGGGCTGGCCTCGGACCTCCCCCCGGCGCTCCGCCGGGCCGGGGTCCAACGCGTCGTGTACCTCGGCCGGACGCTCGGGCGCCTCGCGAGGGACGCCGCCGCGCTCGAGCGGGCGGGGTTCCGCATCGGCCGGGTGCAGCCGATCGACCTCAGCCCGCACACCAGCCGGGTCCACGCGCTGCTCACCGCGTCCGCGTGAGCCGCGGGGTCCCGGTGCGGCGCCGGGCTCAAACGATCGTCGAGGGGTCCCCGCCGGCCGCGACGAACGAGTGCGTGCAGATGGTGGGCACGCCGCCGGGGTAGGGGTGGTAGGGAGGGGGGGCAGATGAGGAAATCGCAACCGAACGTCCGACGCGTGAGCCGCCGCCGGTTTCTGGCGCGCGGCGGCCTGGTGCTTGGTGGCGCCCTCGGGCTGCGCATCTTCCCAACGGCGTCCTACGGGGCGACCCAGCGAAGCGGCCGGATCGTGGCGGCCGTGTCAGAGCGCATGCTCGTCCTCGATCCGGCGGACCACTATTCGATTTCCGCCACCTCCGTGCTCCGGCACATCTTCGACCCGCTGATCGACGTGACCAACGACCACAAGTTCACGCCGGCGCTGGCCGAGTCGTGGGAGGCGATCAACAACTCGACCTGGCGCTTCACCCTGCGCAAGGGCGTGACCTTTCACGACGGAACCCCGTTCAACGCCGACAGCGTCCTCTACACCCTCAGGCGCGTCCGCGACAACACGAAGCTTATCAAGGCGTTCGTGTACCAGGATCTCGACGCGATCGAGAAAGACGGGGAGTACGGGGTCACCGTGACCACCAAGCGGCCCTTTGGCTCGCTGCCGGCCCATCTGACGATGCTCGGCATGCTGCCGCCGGGCGCCGCGGGCAGGGAAGACAGCTTCTTCCAGAGGCCGGTCGGGACCGGCCCGTTCCAGTTCGCCGGGTGGACCCGCGGCGAAGTGGTGAATCTGGCCGCCAATCCACACTACTGGAAGAGTGGGATCCCGAGGGTGGCGCGGGTCTCCTTCCGCTTCATCCCGGAGCTCTCGACCCGGGCGGCCGGCCTCCGGTCGGGCGAGTTCCATGTCATCGACCGGGTGCCGCCCGACATGGCGCAGACCCTCAAGGCCAGCCCGGGCGTCAAGGTGCAGAGCCTGCTCGGGCTCGAGGTGCAGCAGTGGCTCTTCCAGCTCGCCAAGGCCCCGAATGACAACCTCCAGCTCCGCAAGGCGATCTCCCTCGGCATCGACCGCAGCGCGATCATCAAGGATCTCTTGCTGAGCACGGCGCGGCCCGCCGTGTGCCCAATCCCGCCGGGCCTGATCGGTCATGTGAACCTGGGCGTCAAGCCGTACGACCCGGAGAAGGCGAAGGCGCTGCTCAGGGACGCCGGGTACCAGGGGCAGCCGTTGGAGTTCGTGTTGATGAAGGATCTCTACCCCAAGCAGCTCGAGATCGCGCAGGCGGTCGAATCGATGCTGCGCGACGTGGGGGTCCGGTTCGAGATCAGGAATCTGGAGATCGCGACCGCCCGCCAGCTGCGATCGGCCGGCAAGTACGATATGTTCTTTTCCGGCTGGGCGCATCTGCCCCACGATCCCGATTGGTACTTTGGCCAGTGGTTCACCAAGGCGGGGGCCGTTGGGCTCTCCCGCTACTACAACCCGAAGGTGGAGCAGCTGATCGCGGAGGCCCGCCTGCCGGATCCCCGGATCCGCGCGCAACGGTACGAGGAGTTGCAGCGCATCCTGTGGACCGAGGAGGAGCCCACGATCTGGCCGTATTACAGCCAGGCGATCTACGGGGTTCGCGATACCGTGCGCGGGTACGAGGCCCGCGCGGACTATTACGTCCTCCTGAGCGATGTCAGCGTGAGCTAGGGCGACAGGGAGTCCCCGCGGGCGTCCGGAGAGGCCCGCCGCTCCCCCAACCGAGCCGATGGCGCGCTACCTGCGGCGGCGGCTGGCGCATTCCCTGCTCACCCTCCTCGGGGTGTCGGTCCTGGTCTTCGTGATCCTGCGCGTCATGCCGGGCGACCCGGCCAAGATGCTGCTGCCCGAGGGGGCCCCCGAATCCGCGGTCGAGGAACTCGACCGGCAGCTCGGCCTGCACCGCCCCCTGCCCGTGCAGTACCTGATCTTCGTTCGGGACGTGTTCCAGGGGGACTTCGGGCAATCGTTCCAATACAAGGCGCCGGCGCTGCAGGTCGTCCTCGAACGGGTTCCCGCGACGGTCGATCTGACCATCGCCGCGATGGTCCTGATCGTCGCCGCCGGAGGCCCGATCGGAATCCTGGCGGCCGTGCGGCCGGGGACCCGGTACGAGTACGGGGGGATGGTGTTTGCGGTGCTCGGCCAGTCGCTGCCCAATTTCTGGCTCGGCATCATGCTGATTCTCCTCTTCGGGGTCGCCCTCCGCTGGCTGCCCACGTCCGGGTTCGAAGGCTGGCGCTTCTTGATCTTGCCGAGCGTCACGCTGGCCGCCTACCCGACGGCGCTGGTGGCGCGGTTGACGTCCTCGAGCATGCTGGACGTGTTGGGCACGGACTACATCCGGACGGCGCGCTCGAAGGGGCTCGCCAACCTGATCGTCATCCTCCGCCACGCGCTCAAGAACGCGGTGATTCCCGTGCTGACCGTGGTCGGACTCCAGATCGGCGCGCTGCTGAGCGGGGCGGTCGTCACCGAATCGGTCTTCGCCTGGCCGGGCGTCGGGAAGTTGATCGTCGATGCGATCTTCTCGCGGGATTTTCCGGTCGTCCAGACGGTGCTGACGCTGTCGGCCGCGACGTTCGTCGGCATCAACTTCCTGGTCGACGTGCTCTACACGCTGATCGACCCCAGGATCCGGTACGCGTGAGCACCGCCTCGGCGCGCCCGCCGGCCGGGATCCTCCTGGCGCGCCTCTGGCGGATCAGCCCGATGCTGGTCGTCGGCGGCCTGATCCTGCTCGTCGTCGCGCTGGCCTGCGCCGGCGCGCCGGCGCTGACCTCCGCCGATCCAATCAAGACCCGATTGGGCGACCGGCTCACGCCCCCGCTGGGATTGGGCGGGACCTCCACCCACCTGCTCGGCACCGACAACCTGGGCCGGGACATCTGGGCGCGGGTGTTGTACGGCGGCCGCCTCTCGCTCATCCTGGCCGCCGGCTCGGTGATCCTGGCGGCCGCATCCGGCGTGCTGCTCGGCCTGATGTCCGGATTCGCCGGCGGAGGCGTGGACGACCTCATCATGCGGGCGGCCGACGTCCAGCTCGCGTTTCCGGTCCTCATGCTCGCGATCGCCATCATCGCGGTGGTGGGGACCAGCCCGCTCGCGATCGTCGGCGTCCTGGCGCTGAACGGCTGGGTCATCTACGCCCGGACGCTGCGGGCCAGCGTCCTGAGCATCCGGCAGCTGGAGTACGTCGAGGCCGCCCGGGCCCAAGGCGCCACCGCTCCGCGCATCGTCGTCCGCCACGTCCTCCCCAACGCCATGGCCCCGCTCCTGGTCCTCGCGAGCGCCCAGTTCGGCACCATGGTCCTGCTCGAGTCCGGCCTCAGTTTCCTCGGGCTCGGGGTGCAGCCCCCGCAGCCCTCCTGGGGAAACATGCTCGCCGAGGGGAGGGACTATCTCAGCAACGCCTGGTGGCTGGGGACGGTTCCCGGCGCGGCCATCGCCCTCATCGTCCTCGGGGCGAACCTCCTGGGCGACGGCGTCCGCAAAGTCCTCGATCCCTGGCGCAATGTGTAACCATACCAGGGGAATCGCGATGTGGAGGCCCAAGCGCCTGCCCCAGATCCGCTGAAAGAGCAGCCGCACCTGTCCGGAGGATCTCCCTGAATGCCCGCTGAGTTCGTCCACTGTCACCTGCACACCGAGTACTCCCTGCTCGACGGTGAAAGCCGGATCGCCCCGCTCATGCAGCGCGCCGCATCCTTGGGGATGCCCGCCGTTGCGGTCACCGACCACGGCGCCTTGTACGGGGCGATCGAGTTCTACGAGCAGGCCCGCGTCCACGGCCTGACCCCCATCATCGGCATCGAAGCCTACGTCGCGCCCCGCCGGATGGCGGACAAGGATCCCAAGCTCGACGCCCCGGCGTTCCACCTCGTCCTCCTCGCGGAGAACGCCGAGGGCTACCGGAACCTCCTCGCGCTCACGACCGCCTCCCGCGATCCCCTGATCGATCAGGTTCCGCTGCAGCGGGCGACCAAGGGCGACCTCGTGATGACGCAGTACGACATGAACAGCGTCGCCGCGATCGGTCTCTTGAAGATGGACTTCCTGGGCCTCACGAACCTCACGATCCTGGACACGGCGATGCACATCATCCGGGAGACCCGGGACGTGGCGATCGACCTCGCCCTCCCGATCGTGGCCACCAACGATGTCCACTACGTCACCCGGGACGAGGCGGACGCCCAGGATGTCCTGATGTGCATCCAGATGGGACTGGAGCTCGATCAGAAGGACAAGCCCCGGATGGGCGAGACGCCCGAGTTCTATCTGAAAGATGCCGCCGAGATGGCGGCGAGGTTCCGCGACCTGCCCGAGGCCCTCCGGAACACGGTCGCGATCGCCGAGCGGTGCCGGGTCGAGATCGAAACCGGCGGGCTCAAGCTGCCGCACTTTCCCGTCCCTGAGGGCGAGACCCCGGACTCGTATCTCCGGGCGCTGTGCGAGGCCGGCTTGCGCCGCGTGTACGGGGAGATCACCCAAGCGCTCCGCGAGCGGCTGGACTACGAGCTCGGCGTCATCGCCAGGATGGGGTACGCCGCGTACTTCCTGATCGTGCAGGACTTCGTGAATTTCGCGCGCCGGCGCGGCATCCTGACCACCGTGCGCGGGTCGGCCGCCGGGAGCCTCGTGCTGTACGCCTGTGGGGTCACCGATGTGGACCCGCTGGCGTACCGCCTGCCGTTCGACCGATTCCTCAACCTCGAACGATATACCATGCCCGACATCGATGTCGATTTCATGGATAGTCGCCGGGACGAGGTCATCGCCTACGTGATGGACAAGTATGGCGCGGACCGGGTCGCGCAGATCATCACGTTCGGGACGATGGGCGCGCGCGCGGCGATCCGCGACGTTGGGCGGGTGATGGGCCTCCCCTACGGGGACGTCGACCGGATTGCGAAGCTCATTCCGGGCCCCACCGTGACGCTCCGGGAAGCGATCGACGCCGAGCCCGAGCTGCGGGCGGCGGCCGAGGAGAACGCCCAGGTCCGCCGCCTCCTGGATCTCGCCTCCCGCGATCCCCTGATCGATCAGGTTCCGCTGCAGCGGGCGACCAAGGGCGACCTCGTGATGACGCAGTACGACATGAACAGCGTCGCCGCGATCGGTCTCTTGAAGATGGACTTCCTGGGCCTCACGAACCTCACGATCCTGGACACGGCGATGCACATCATCCGGGAGACCCGGGACGTGGCGATCGACCTCGCCCGCATCCCGCTCGATGACGCGCCGACCTATGCGCTCCTCGCGTCCGGAGAGACGACCGGGATCTTCCAGTTGGAGGGTCGGGGCATTCGGCGGTACCTCAAGGACCTGCGGCCCGACCGGATCGAGGACGTGATGGCGATGGTGGCGCTCTTCCGGCCCGGTCCGATGGCGAACATCCCGGCCTACATCCGCCGCAAGCACGGCGAGGAGCCGGTCACCTACCTCCACCCGCTGCTCGAGCCGGTCCTCAGGGACACCTACGGCGTCATGGTGTACCAGGAGGACATCATGACCGTGGCCCAGGCCATCGCAGGCTACACCCTGGCCGAGGCGGACGTCCTGTGCTACGCCATCCGGAAGAAGATCAAGGATCGGTTGCTCGCCCAGCGGGAGAAGTTCGTCGCCGGGGCGCGCCGGCACGAGGTGCCGGCCCGGATCGTCGACCAGATCTTCGAGCAGTTCGAGCCGTTCGCCCGGTACGGGTTCAACCGCGCGCACGCCGCCTGCTACGGGCTCATCGCCTATTACACGGCGTACCTCAAGGCCCATTTCCCGGCCGAGTACATGACCGCGGTGATGACCAGCGACGCCGGCAACACGGAGAAGGTGGCGCAGTCCGTGGCCGAGTGCCACCGGATGGGCATCCGGATCCTGCCGCCGGACGTGAACCGGAGCGCGGCGTCGTTCACCGTCGAGGGGGAGGCGATCCGGTTCGGGCTGGCCGCGGTCCGCAACGTGGGGACCGGCGCCGTGGACTCGATGATCGCCGCCCGGACCGCGGACGGCCCCTTCACCGGCCTCGCCGATTTCTGCGCACGGGTGGATACCCGGCAGGTCAACCAGCGGGTCGTCGCCAGCCTGGTCAAGGCCGGCGCGCTGGATGCGCTCGGGGAGCCTCGGGCGAAGATGCTGCAGATCCTCGACGACACGATGGAGCAGGCCCAGCGGGCGCAGCGGGTGCGGGCCCAAGGCCAGACCGGCCTCTTCGACATGGGGAGCGAGGCGCCCCCGCCCCTCGACGCGGCGGGCGAGGAGTTCAGCCGCGAGGAGCTCCTCACCATGGAGAAGGAGATGCTCGGGCTCTACATCTCCGATCATCCGCTCCACCGCTGGCAGCCCCTGCTCTCGCAGCGGGTCACCGCCCAACTGGCCCACCTGCCCGACCTGCCGGACCGCAGGGAGGTCGTGGTCGGGGGGCTGGTGAGCAGCGTGAAACGGACGATCACGCGGTCGGGATCCTCGATGGCGTTCCTGACCCTGGAGGATCTCACCGGGAGCGTCGAGGTGGTTGTCTTCCCCCGGGTCTACGAGCAGCAGGCGTACGCGCTGAAGCGGGACGCGGTGCTGCTCCTCCGGGGCAAGGTGGACATCCAGGAGCAGACCGCGAAGTTGCTGTGCGAGGAGGTGCTCCCGCTGCCGCCGTCCCCGGACGCGGCGGCTCCCAATGGCGAGCGCGTGCGCGGGGCGTCCCCGCCGTCTGCGCGCGCCGCGAACGGAGAGCGGGACTCAGACGATCCCGCCCGGCCTCCGCTTCGAATCCGGGTGAGCACCCGCGAGGAGGTCGAGCAGCTCGAGCGGTACCTGCTCGAGCATCCGGGGGATCGCCAGGTGTGCGTGCACGTCGTCACCGACCAGGGCGGGGAGCAAATCGTCCCGGCGCGCGTCCGCCTCCGCGACGCCGACGGGCTGCATCAGGACCTCGAGCAGATCTTCGGCGAGGGCAACGTCTGGGAGGAGTGACGGCAGAGGACGCTTCGCCTCCTCACACCTCGGGCTCGAGGACGATGTCGAACGTGCCCCCGCCGGTCCCCGGCTGCGGGAGGTAGATGGTGACGAGCGGGCGGTAGCCGGGGACGGCGACGCGAAGGTGGATGTGGGGGCGGAAGCCGCCGTCCCCCCCGGGAAAGTTGCTCTCGAACCGGTACCGGCCGGTCCCGTCGGTGACGACAATCCCGCGGTGGGCGTCGTCGTACTGACCGTCGGGCCTCCGGAGCCAGAACTCGACGCGGACGCCCTGCATGACGGCACAATCGATGCCCGAGCGGACGATGCCGGTGAGCACGAAGCCGGTGCCGACGTGCGACCGCACAGGAGCATTCGGCTTGTAAAAGGGATCTCCACCCTCCCCCTGGGTCAGGGGGCACCGAGCGGCTGACGGCGGCGCCGGCGCGGTGACGCCGGGGGACGCCGAGAGACTCGTCGCGAGCAGAACCCCCCCCACGAGCCAGAGCCGGAAATGTCTTCCGGACGCGATCGCCCCCAGGGCGAGCCCGCCGATGTAGGCCCACCCGAAGAGGCGGTTGTGCGCGAGCGAGGCGCGATGATACCAGAGGGGCCACCCGACGTATCCGGGCGGCGGCCCGGGGGGTTTGGGGCGGGCCATCATGGCGAGGGCCCGCCCGGCCCGAGGCAGCGCGACGGCCACGAGGGCGGCGAACAGCGAGAGACGCCCCACCGCGATCAGGATCGCCACCGACGCGTACATCGTCACGATCACCGCGCGATTGAGCGCCCGGGCGCGGTCGTCGCCGAGGGCCACCGGCAACGTCCGCTGCCCGTGGCTCCGATCGAATTCCGCCTGATCGATGTGCTTGCCGATGAGGATGGACATCACCCCGAGCCCGTAGGGGACCGACACGAGGAACGCCGAGAGCGACAGCCGCCCCGCGATCACGTAGTAGCCGCCCCCCACCATCAGCGGCCCCCAGACGAGGAACGCGGCGATCTCTCCGAGTCCGAGGCTCTTGAGCGGCCTCGGGGCGGCGTCGTAGAGGTACAGCAGCGCGAGGCCGGCCAGGGAGAACGCCAGCGCCACGGGCCCACGGACGACCCAGAAGTACAGGACGATGACCGTGCCGACAGTCCCGAGGATGCCGAGCCCCACGAACAGGCCCTTCGCGTCGAAGAGCCCGCTTGCCAGCGGGTGGATCGTGTACCGCAGCCGGGGCGAGTCGGGCGTGTCGTGGCCGCGCCGGTACCCGAAGTAGTCGTTGCTCAGGTTGCTGATCGCGTGCGCCGTGACAAGTCCGATGAGGACGAGCACGAAGGAGGCCGTATCGAACCGCCCGTCGGCGGCGGCCAGGAGCCCCGCGATCGTCGCCGCCTGGAAGGAGATGACGAGAATGACGCTGCGGGCGGAGAACAGGAACTTCGCAACGGGGTCGAGGTGCGCCGCCG
>VBAO01000198.1 GCA_005883865.1 Candidatus Segetimicrobium genomatis | reverse complement strand
TCGCCGGCTTGCTCTCGGCCATCGTCGCGCACCCGTAGACGTACCGGTCGTCGAGCTCAAACCCGTGCGTGGCGCCGGCCGGCACGGTCAGGAAGAACCCCAGGGGCCGCGGAGCGCGCGGGTTGGAGACGTCGTAGAAACCGAACCCGGCCTGAGCCGCGGGGCCCCCCGTCGGCTGGCGGGGGTTCGCCCGGTTGGTGTCCATGCCGACGACGAGGATCTGCCGCCGCGTGTTCAGGCGGAGGTAGTTGCACCGCGTTCCGGGGTTGCAGGGGATGAAGCTGAGGGCCTTCATGGCTTTGGGGTCGCTCACGTCCGCGATGACCACCCCGAAGCAGGTGGGCGGATCGTCGTATCCGGCGAAGTACCCGACGCCCTTGGAGACCCGGAGCGTGTTGAACCCACACCCCATCCCCCGCTCGCGGGCCGCCGGGGTGAGCCACTCCCCTTTGAAATAGTCGTGACCGACCACTTCAAAGTTCTTGCTCCGCGCATAGGCCCTCGTCTCTTCCAGGGTCAGGGCGTACGGCCCGAACATCAGGACCATCGCGGCGATGAGGGCGGAAAGGCGAACAAGCGTGCCGTGCACGGCAGATCCCCCCTTCTGGGCCGAGAAACCTGGGGCAACGTTCGGCGGAGCGCGCGTGGGTTTCCTGCGGCGCCCGATGGCCCGGGGCGCCTCGGGGGTGCTATAATCCGCGCTGTGGCGACGGTCGTGCGGCTCGGCACGGCGACCCCCGGGGGCGGGTTTCCCGTGTACGGAGAAGCCGTTGCCCGCACCATCAACGAGACCGACCCCTCGCTCGAGGTGACGCCGCGGAACACCGGGGGCAGCACCGAGAACGTCGCGCTGCTCCTCGGCGGCCACGTCGATGTGGCGCTGGTCGCGGGCGAGGTTGCCCATGAGGCGTGGGGTGGCGCCGGCGGGCCGCCCGCCGACCTCCGGATCGTTGCGGCCATGTACTCCACGCCGGGGATGTTTGTCCTGCGCGCGGATGCGCCCCACCGGACGATCGGCGATCTGCGGGGCAAACCGGTCGCCTTCGGCGCGAGGAGCTCCGGGCTCGTGATCCTGGCCCGCTACGTGCTGGATGGGTTGGGCCTCGACCAGCAGCGGGACTTCCAGGCGGTGTTCCTCGATCGCGCGGTCGACGGGCCGGCGATGGTCCTCGACGGTCGCGTCGCCGCGCTGTGGGGCGGTGGGATCGGATGGCCGGGGTTCACCGCGGTCGCCGCCGGTCCCGCGGGCGCCCGGTTCATCGCGCCCGACGCGGGCGGCATCCGCAAGATTCAGGCAACGTATCCATTTCTGAAGACGATGACGGTCCCCGCCGGCTCCTACCCGGGCCAGCACGCGGCGATCGTCTCCGTGGGATCGTGGAGCGTCATCCTCGCCCGACCCGCGCTCCCCGAGGACACCGCCTACCGCTTCGTCCGGGCGCTCCATCGCGGCGAGGCGGCGCTGGCGGCCCGGCTTCCCCAGGCCCGCGAAACCACCGTCGCCAATACCGTCGCGGCCGCGCCGAGCCTCGCGCTGATCCACCCGGGGGTCCTCGGATACGGGGCCGGGTCCTTGACTCTCCGCGGCGTCGCAGGATGGCGCCGGTGGTGAACCGAAGGGGGTGCCGCCATGATGCCCTTTGAAGGCGATCGGCTCACCCGGTCGATGCGCGCCCGCAACGTCGATGTCGTCCTCGCCACGTCCCGCCACAACGTCCGCTACCTCACGGGCGGATACTACCTGTCGTTCTACGCGCGGGCCTCGCGGTTCGGCGCCGGCCAGTACCTCTCGGTGGTGGGGATTCCGGCCGAGCGCCCGGCGTCCGCCTTCTACGTCGGCCGCCAGGACGCCATCCTGAACGAGCAGGATTACATCGAGGCCTTCGGCCCATTGTGGATCACGGACCGCCACTGGATCCAGCGGGGGCCGAGCATGTCGGCGGCGGCGGCCGAGGCGGCGGCCCAGGTCCTACGGCGCCAGGGGCTCGCCGGAAGCACCGTCGGCATCGAATCATCGTTCCTCCCGGCGGACGCGTTCGACGCCCTCCGCCGGGCCTTGCCGGAGGCCTCCTTCGCCGACGCGACGCCGATCCTGGCGGACCTGCGGGCCGTGAAGCGGCCCGACGAGCTGGAGCGCCTCCGCCAGGTCCACCAGATGACGGCCGAGGCGATCCGGGCGGTCCTCGCGGAGGGGCGCCCGGAGGAGACGACGCGGCAGATCGCCGCGAGGGCGCAGCGACGGATCGAGGAGCGGGGGGCGTCCTTTCTCTACGCCTTCACCAACGTGGGGCCGGGGTTTCTGCGGGCTCCCTCATCCGAGCGGTGGGGCCGGGGTCGCTCGATGCACCTGGATGTCGGAGCCGAACTCGAGGAGTACATCGCGGACGTGGCCAGGATGGGCTCGATCGGCGCTCCCCCGGCGCTGGCCGCCGACCTGTTCACCGCATGTCTGGATGCCCAGAAGCAGGTTCGCGGGGCGATCGGCGCCGGCCTGCCCTGCCGCGACCTGTGGCGGATCGGCACCGAAGCCGTCACCGCCGGCCGGTGGGGACCCTACGGACGGTTCCTGGCCCACGGCCTGGGGATGGTCAGCCACGAGCCTCCGGAGGTCACACGGGACAGCGGCCGATCGCTTGAGGCCTCGATGGTCGTCTCCATCGAAACCGAATACCTCCACCCGGACGCCGGCCACGTGAAGCTCGAGGACACCGTCGTGGTCACGCCGACGGGGCACGAGGGGTTGGGCGATGTGGCCAGGGAGTAGTGCGCCGTCGCCGATGCCTGACGGCGTCAGGGCGCGGACAGTCCCTCTTCGATGTCCACGCCCAACGGAAGGATGAGGGCGGCGCAGAGATGGTACCACCCGACCGTGATGGCCAGGTCGATGAGTTGTGGCGCCGGGAGGTACAGGAGCACCTCGGCGACCGTGGCGTCATCGACACGCCGCGAGCGGGCGACCTGATCCGCGTAGGCCATCACCGCGCGCTCGACGGGCGCGTAGAGGGTGCTGGTGCGCCACGTGGGGATGTCGCGGAGTTTGGGCTCCGGGATCCCGGCCTTCCGGGCCGCGGCCAGATGGTGGACCCGCTCGTAGTCGACCTCCAGAACCGTCGCCGTCACGAGCACCGCCAACTCGCGCAGTTGCGGCCGGAGCGGGCTCTGGTGCCGCACATAGCGCGACATCGTCATGAAGGCCCGTAACGCGGCCGGCTGGTTGCCCAGGATGCGGTAGAGGTTCAACACGCTTCCCTGGACCCGGGAGATTTCGTCGTAGAGTGATTTGAGGTCCGGGTTCGCCACCCCGGACTCCATGACGTAGGGGAGTCGTGCCACGATCAGCCCACCTCCAATCGGCGCCGCGCCGGTCGCCCCCGGCTCAGCCGGCCCGCCTCTTCGGGGACGGCGGCCGGGCTACCTTGGTTGATTGAGGTGCCCCGCCAGATCGACGAAGAAACGGAGCGACTCCGGATTCCGCATCGCGTCCGGGCTCGCGGCGACGTCGGCCGGCACGCCCGCGAGGATGCGCTTCACAGGGACCTCGAGCCGCTTGCCGTTGAGGGTGTACGGAACCTCCCCGACGGCGTGGATCTCGTCGGGGACGTGGCGGGGCGAGAGATCCCGGCGCAGCTTCTCCTTGATGCGCGCCCGGAGCGGATCGTCGAGCACCACCCCGCCGCGGAGCACGACGAAGAGCAGCAGCCGGCCCTCGCGATCCAGTTGGCCGGTGTCCACGACCAGGCTATCCACTACCTCCGGGAGCTCTTCCACGGCCCGGTAGAACTCGCTGGTGCCCATCCGGACGCCGGCCCGGTTGAGGGTCGCGTCCGATCGTCCGTAGATGACGCAACTGCCCCGCGTCGTGATCTTGATCCAGTCGCCGTGGCGCCACACATCGGCGTAGGTGTCGAAGTAGCTGGCCTGGTAGCGCTTCATCTCCGGATCGTTCCAGAACCGCAAGGGCATCGATGGCAGCGGCTCGGTGAGGACCAGTTCGCCGACCTGGCCGATGACCGGCCGGCCCTGCGCGTCGAACGCTTCCACCTTGGCGCCCAGCCCGCGGCACTGAATCTCGCCCGCGCGCACCGGCAGGAGCGGGCACGAGAGGGCGAACGCGGTGCAGACGTCGGTGCCTCCGCTGATCGAGCCCAGCAGCAGGTCGCTCTTGACATGCTCGTACACCCAGCGGAAGCCCTCGGGAGGCAGCGGCGCGCCGGTCGAGCCGAGCCCGCGCAGCCGGTCAAGCTTGGCCTCATTCGCCGGATCGATCCCGGCCCGGTGACAGGCCGCGATGTAGGGCGCACTCGTGCCGAAGTACGTCATGCCGGTCTCCTCGGCCAGCCGCCACAGCGTCCGCATATCGGGATAGCCCGGGCTGCCGTCGTACAGCACGACCGTCGTGCCGAGGAGCAGCCCGCCGATCATGATGTTCCACATCACCCAGCCGGTGGTGGTGAACCAGAAGAAGCGGTCGTCCGCCCGGAGGTCCAGATGGAGCGCGAGGGTCTTGAGGCTCTCCAGCAGGATCCCACCGTGCCCCTGGACGATCGCCTTCGGCAGGCCGGTGGTGCCGGAGGAGTAGACGATCCACAACGGGTGATCGAACGGGACCGGCTCGAAGGCGAACGCCCCGGTCCCAGGGGTGGCCAGCCACTCGGGCCACATCCGGCCGCTCCGCAGGCGGCCTACCGGGGGCGCCTCGGACAGGTAGGGGACCAGCACCGTGGCCTCGAGCGTCGGGAGCTCGCGCTGCAGTTCGGCCACCAGGTCCATGCGGTCGTGCGCGGCCCCGTTGTACCGGTACCCGTCGACCGCGAAGAGGACCCGGGGCTCGATCTGCCGGAAACGGTCCACGACACTGCGGATGCCGAACTCGGGCGGGCAGCTCGACCAGATCGCCCCCAGGCTGGCCGCGGCGAGGAACGCGATCAGGGTCTCGGGGATGTTGGGCATGAAGGCGACGACCCGGTCGCCGCGACGGACCCCCATCCGCCTGAGCGCGGCGGCGGCGGCGGCCGTCCTGCCGTAGAGCTCGGCGTACGTCAGGATAGAGAGTGCGCGCCCTTCGGACTTGGACAAGACGGCGGGATGCGCATCCCTGCGCCGGAGCGCGTGCTCCGCGTAGTTCAGCTCCGCGCCCGGGCACCAGCGCGCGCCCATTGTGCGGCGCTCGGCGAGCACCCGGGTGTACGGGTGGTGGGCGATGACCCCGAAGAACTCCCAGACCGAGGCCCAAAACCCCTCCAGATCCGTGACCGACCAGCGCCACAGTTCGTCGTAGGATCCAAACACGAGCCCTCTCGTCTCCGCGAGCCAGGCCAGGTATCGGGTGATATTGGCCCGCGCCCGGTCTTCCCCGGTCGGCTCCCACAGGAGCGCGCCTTCTTCTGGGGGACCCGCCACTACGCGGCGGTGCGCCATGATCTCACCCCACGATCCTTCTCCATCATAGTATATGATGCGCAGGCGACGCGGCGCGCACCCGCCCGTCGGGGCGGAGAGGATCCCCCCCCACGGGTCCCGAAGACCCACATCGGGCAATCGCTGGACTTTTCCGTCAGCGCGGGACGTTGTGCGTCAAGAGGGGGGCATTTTATGCGGTTCGAAGGCCGACGCGTGCTCACGCTTGGGAGACGAAGTGGGGTGGCCGGCGCCGTCGCCACGGTGCTCGTGCTTGGCGCCATCTGGCCCGCGAACGCCGCGGTGCCCATCGTGGAAGGCGCGGTAGGCGAGGCGGCGGGGCTGGCGCTG
>VBAO01000197.1 GCA_005883865.1 Candidatus Segetimicrobium genomatis | reverse complement strand
GCGTTCCGGGAGCAGTTCCTGGGGGAGCCCGGGATCCACGAACAGGAACTTCCTGAACGCGTGCACGAGCCTGGTCTTCTCCACGAAGCACACCGGGTCGGCGAGCGTCTCGCTCCGGGACAGGGCGGCGCGGTGCGCATCGAGACGCGGCTGCCACTCGGCCACGAACCCCTCATAGGCGGCATCGATGGCGCGAAGATCCCAATGCCGGGACGCCAATCGCGCATCGGGGGTGGGCCCGTCGTGCTCGGCGGTGAACGTCTCAAACCGGTCCCGCAGCTCGTACCGGTCCGCCAGGGAGGCGATCCGGTCGAGGAGGTCGTTGGGCGAGAGGTACACGCCGCGCGAGAGCGCGGCGAACCCCATCCACGCGAGTTCCCGGCGCAGCCGCTCCCGTTGCTTGGGGTCGCGCTCCCCGCCGACGACGAGGATCCGCCACCGGCCGTCCCACCGCTCCGGGTGCAGCTTGAAGATCCGCTGGGCGGCCTCGTCGATCCGCTCCTGCCCGCGGCCCGAGAGCGCGTAGTAACTCGCCCGCCCCGACCGGATCGAGACGAGCCACCCCTGCCGCGTCATCCGCGACACCGCCGCCCGCACGGCCGTCGCGGTGAACCCGAGCTCGGTCATCAGCGCGATCAGGCTGCCCACCCAGATCGTGCTGCCGTAGTGCCGGACGTAGTCCCCGTAGAGCGTGAACAGCACCGAGCGGGCCTGCATGGGCCTTACGCGAGACCCTCCACGACCGTCGCGATCCCCTGGCCGACCCCGATGCACATCGTGGCCAGGCCCCACCGTGCCTGGCGCCGCCGCATCTCGTGCGCCAGCGTGGCCAGGATGCGCGCCCCGCTCGCCCCGATGGGATGCCCGAGCGCGATCGCCCCGCCGTTCGGGTTGAGCCGGGCCCGGTCGATGTCCAGGTCCCGCACGCACGCGAGGACCTGGACCGCAAACGCTTCGTTCAACTCGATGAGATCCATCTCGTCGATCCGCCTCCCGGCGCGCACCAGCGCCTTCCGGCTCGCCGGCACCGGCCCGATGCCCATGTACGACGGGTCGACGCCGGCCACCGCGGCCGCCGCGATGCGGGCGATCGGCCGGCGCCCCTCGCGCTCCGCCCACTCGGCGGACGTCACCAGCAACGCGGCGGCGCCGTCGTTGATCCCCGACGAGTTTCCCGCGGTCACGGTGCCTCCGGCGCGAAACGCCGGGCGCAGGCCCGCGAGACCCTCGAGCGTCGTGTCGGGCCTCGGGTGTTCGTCGGCGTCCACGACCACCGGCGCGCCGCGGGGGCGCGGCACCGTGACCGGAACGATCTCCTCGGCGAACCGCCCTTCCCGCTGCGCGGCGGACGCGCGCTGCTGGCTCTCCCAGGCGAACACGTCCTGGTCATCGCGGGAGATGCCGTAGCGTTCGGCGACGTTTTCCGCGGTCTCGCCCATGCTGTAGAGAGGGTAGACTTCGGCCAGTTTGGGGTTGGGGAACCTCCACCCGATCGTCGTATCCTGCAGGACCATCGGTCCGCGGGGAAACGCCTCCTGCGGCGAGGCGAGGACGTACGGAGCGCGGGTCATGCTCTCGACCCCGCCGGCGATGTAGACATCTCCCAGGCCGCACGCGATCGCGTGCGCGGCGGCGTGGACCGCCTGCATGCCCGACCCACAGAGGCGATTGACCGTTTGGCCGGGCACCTCGACCGGGAGCCCGGCGAGGAGCGCGGCCATCCGGGCGACGTTGCGGTTGTCCTCCCCCGCCTGGTTGGCGCATCCCAGCACGACATCTTCGATCGCGGCCGGATCGAGCGTATTCCGGCGGACGATCGCCTGAATCACGTGGGCGGCGAGGTCGTCGGGGCGAACATCGCGGAGCGCGCCGGCGTATCGCCCGACAGGCGTCCTGATCGCGTCCAGGATCACCGCATCACGCATCATGGGGCCCTCCCCCGCCTCCCCACCGGTTCGTGGAGGCTCTCACGTGTCAACACCCTGTGTCGGCGCTCCCGCTAGCGGCCGGTGTACACCGGGGCGCGCTTGGCCAGGAACGCCGCCACGCCCTCCCGGTGATCCTCCGTCCTGCCGGCGATCTCCTGAAGGCTGGCTTCGTACTCGAGCGCCTCGCTGAATCCCGCGGCGAGGGCCTGGTTCACCCCCCGCTTGATCAACCCGTACGCGCGGGTCGGACCGCCGGCGAGGCGGACCGCCCACTCGAGTGCGAGCGGCCCGAGATCGTCGTGGGGCACGACCCGGTTCACCAGTCCCCACCGCTCCGCGGTGGCCGCGTCGACGGGGTCGGCGAAGAACATCAGCTCGAGCGCGCGCCCGAGGCCCACAAGGCGCGGGAGGAGCCAGGTGCCGCCGGAGTCGGGGATCAGCCCGACCCGGGTAAACACCTCGATGAACGACGCCCGCTCCGAGGCGATCCGAAGGTCGGCGGCCAGCGCCAGGTTGCACCCGGCCCCTGCCGCCACGCCGTTGATCGCGGCGACCACGGGTTTCTCCATCGTCCGCAACCGCTGCACGATCCCATTGTACCGCGTCCGGAGCAGGTCTCCCAGCGAGGTCTGCCCGGGCGCCTGCTCGCGGAGATCCGCGCCGGCGCAGAACCCGCGCCCGGAGGCAGCCAGCAGCACACACCGCACCCCCACGTCGCGCTCCGCCTCGCGCAGGACGTGCAGGAGGTCCTGCCCCATCTGCGCGTTGACGGCGTTGAGCACCTCCGGCCGGTTCAGCGTGATCACCCGAACGCCGTCCCTGGTCTCGGTCAACAGGGTCTCGTACATCGCCCGACCTCCTCAACGCCCTGTGGAGCGGCCCACGGGCTCCGGTGTCGCCCCCGCGAGCAGCCCCCGAATGGTCTCGAAGACACGGTCCAGCATCGCCTCGGTCAGCCGTCCGGTGTTGGTGTTCTGCCGGCTGGGATGGTAGCAGGTGACGATCGTGGGGAACGACGGCCCAAGCGGGTGGACCGCGCCGTGCGCGAACCGCAGGCCCCGGACGGGGGCGCCGCGCGCCGCGAGCATCCGGCGGCAGGCCTCAAAGCCGATCCGTCCCAGCGCCAGGATCACGCCGACGTCGGGGAGCAGCGCGGCTTCCCGCTCGAGAAACGGTGCGCACCGGGCGATCTCCCGAGGCGTGGGTTTGTTCTCCGGCGGGGCGCAGCGCACCGCCGCCGTGATGTACGCGCGATCGAGGCGCAGGCCGTCCTCCCGCCGGAGGGAGATCGGCTGGTTGGCGAATCCCGCGCGATGCATCGCCCGGACGAGCCACGCTCCGGATCCATCCCCGGTGAACATCCGCCCGGTCCGGTTGGCGCCGTGGGCCGCCGGGGCGAGCCCGACGATCAGCAGCCGCGCCCGCGGATCGCCGAACCCCGGGACCGGCTTCCCCCAGTACGTCCATCCGGCAAACTCGCGCTTCCCCCGCGCGGCGACGCGCGCACAGTAGCGGCGGAGCCGGGGGCAGGCGGTGCACGCGACGACCTCGCGCGCCAGGGCCCGCAGCGTTCCGGCCCGCCTCATCGCCCCGTGAAGTGGGCCGGGCGCTTCTCGAGGAAGGCGCGGATCCCCTCGCGCTTGTCTTCGGTCCCGAACAGCAGGTGGAAGCACCGGCGCTCGAACTCGAGGCCGCCCCCGAGCGGCGTCTCGAACGCCTGCAGGACCGCCTCCTTGGCCATGCGCACGGCGATCGGGGGTTGGGCGGCGATCTCTCGGGCCAGCGCCTTCGCTTCGTCGAGGTACAGTTCGACGGGCACCACCCGCGAGACCAGCCCCAGCGCGTACGCCTCCGCCGCGGTGATGCTCCGGCCGGTGAGGATCAGCTCCATTGCCCGGGATTTTCCGATGGCCCGGGTGAGGCGCTGGGTCCCCCCGGCCCCGGGGATCAGGCCGAGGCGGATCTCCGGCTGGCCGAACCGGGCCGTCTCGGAGGCGACGATGATGTCGCAGAGCATGGCGAGCTCGCACCCGCCCCCGAGCGCAAACCCGCTCACGGCCGCGATCACGGGCTTGCCGATCCGCCGGATCCGCTCCCACTGCTGGAACCGGTACGCGCGCACCATGTCGGCTGGGGTCGCGTCGACGAACTCGTGCACGTCGGCCCCGGCCGCAAACGCGCGCGCGTTGCCCGTCACGACCAGAGACCGCACGGCGTCGTCGCGGTCGAGGGCCTCCATCGCGGATGCGAGTTCCTCCATGAGCGCCTGGTTGAGCGCGTTGAGGACCTGCGGGCGATTCAGCGTGACCGTGGCGATCCCGCCGGCGGCGGTCACAAGGATGAGCGCATCGGCCATGGGGGCTCCCTCGAGGAAGGCGTGCCCCTCTACTTCTCTCCGCCGCTCCGTCCCCCTGTCGCGCGGGAATCGAGGGACAGGCCGTGCGGGCGGCTCAGTGCCACCCCCACAAATTGCTGCGGAGATGCAATTTGTGGGGGACCCCGGCGCCTACTAAACTCTGGTTCGGCTGCAGATGCGGGCGGCTCAGCGCGGGCTCAACGTCACGTCGAACCCGGCAGCCGTGAGGTTGGCCGCGAGACGCTCGGCCGTGGATCGATCGAGGTAGCCCCCAACCCAGATCCGGTAGGGCGGGCCTTCGACGAGGGTGACGGCGTAGCCGTGGGCGCGCAATTCCGCCACCCGCGTCTCGGCGCTCCCAAGGTCGTCGAACGAGCCAACCTGCACGTGAAACCGGGAGGGCAGCGCGGGGATCTCGGGGGTGGTGGTGGGGCCGCCCCCTCTGGCCGGCGCGACGGGGA
>VBAO01000196.1 GCA_005883865.1 Candidatus Segetimicrobium genomatis | reverse complement strand
CTACTCCCATTTGTTCGGCCACCGCACCGGCTATTCAATAGGAATCAACTATCCTCCCGACTGGGGTGAGGGCCATATCATGTCCATCTGGGCAGGCGACGAGCGTGCCCTGCGCGTCGGCATGACCTTTCACCTCGTTCCCGGCCTCTTTGAGTTGGGGAAACACTTGATCAATATCAGCGAGACGGTGTTGGTGACCGAGACCGGGTGCGAGCCCGTGACGCATTTTCCGCGCGAAATGTTTGTCGTCTGACGGTGGTGGAGCCGTGAAGCACGCCGTGAGGATAGGAATTATCTTGCCGAGCGGAGGCACAGAACCCGAGTACTATCGCGCGGTCGAGAGTGCGCCCGCTGAGGCGCGCCTCTACGTCGTGATCTCGAGATGTGGCGCCGATACCGGCAGCGGCGATCACGCCGTCGAGTCGCTCATCGAGACCGCGCGGATAGATTATCTCGAGGACGCGGCGCGGCGCCTGGCCCGCATCGGGGTGGATTCGGTGATGTGGGCGTGCACCAGCGGCAGCTTTGTGATCGGCGTCGAGCGGGCGCACAGTCAGGCGCAGGCGATTGCCAAGGCGGCGCAGGCACCCGCCAGCAGCACATCGCTTGCGTTCGCCGAGGCCATCCAAAGCCTGGGCGTCGCGCGTGTGGCGTTGGTTTCACCGTATCCGCTGGAGGCAACGGAGTTATTCTTCGCCTTCCTTGCACAGAATGGCATAGAGACCGTGAAGAGCCGCCGATTGGATAACCGGTCGGGGTGGGACTCCGCGCTATTCGACCAGCGGAGGCTGGTCGAGATCTGCCTTGCGACGGACGCGCCGGATGCGGAGGCGCTCGTGGTGCCTGATACTGCGCTGCCGACACTGGACATTCTTCCCGAACTGGAACAGGCGTTGGGCAAGCCGGTTCTCACGGCCAACCAGGTGACGCTCTGGGAAGCGTTCCGCTTGGCGAAGCAACAGCCGCCCGCGTTGGGCTGCCTCAGCCGCTTGCCAGCCCTACCCGCACGGTAGGACCCGCGGCGGCACGGAGGATGATCAAGAGAGACGTCAATGAGGGCTGAATGGCGTGCCCGCCACGGGGTCAATGAACTTTCGGAGGATTGCCCGCGATGGTAGGCGCGTTTCCAGGTCAGGGCGGCCTTCACTGGGGTTTGAGCCTTCCGAATCGCGGTATCCTATTCGGCGCCATCAGCGTCGGGGAGCTCCTAGATCTTGCGCGCGCGGGGGAGGACTCTGGGTTCTTCGGGTCGGTTTGGATCGGCGACAGCCTGCTTGATCGACCCCGCGTTGATGCCATCCCGTTGCTGGGGGCGATCGCTACAGTAACGAAAAAAGCCTGGATCGGTGTCTCTTGCTTCGCCTCCTTCATTGTGCGCCACCCCATCGAACTGGCGATTCAGTGGGCGAGTGTGGACATTCTCTCCGGCGGGCGGACGGTGTGGATCCCATGCTTGGGCGGAGGTGTGGCCCGCGAGCTCGACCCCTTCGGGATACGTCGCGGCGATCGTGTCGCCCGGTTGGTCGAGGGGCTGGAGCTGATTAAGCGGTTCTGGACGGAGGACAAGGTCGACCATGAAGGCCGGTTTTTTAGGTTCCGCGAAGTATCCGTAGAACCAAAACCTATTCAGAAACCACGTCCTGCGATGTTGTTAGCCGTTACTCCGGATGATACGAAGTTGACCTCAGATATGGTCGACCGGGCTCTGATTCGTGCGCTGGAACACGCAGACGGATGGCAAGGTGCGGACACCGATGTTCAGCATATTGCCAGGCTGTGCCGGCGCATCCGCCATTTGAGTCGAGAGAAGCTCGGTAACACGGCATTCCCTTGCTCGACTCACGTGCATATCACGATCGACGATGACCGGGCTCGTGCCTGGGAGACGAGCAAGTGGTACTTCCGGAACTACTACCCGGAGGATTTCATTGCCGGCGCGGGGACGCTCCCGGACGAATTGATTCAAAAATTCCACACGTGGGGGCCCCCTGAGGAGTGCGCGCGCAGTTTGCTGGAGTATGTTTCGGCTGGGTGTTCATTAGTAATCGTACGGTTCGCCGCTCGTGACCAGACTGCCCAATTGAAACGTTTCCTGACCGAGGTGGCGCCGATTCTCAAAGAGAAAGCGCAAGATACTCGAGGTTTCCAGGCGATCTAGTCTGATTTCGCCGAGTCCGCTATGCCGCTCGTAAGAAAGCGGTCGGGCAGTGCCTTTGGAATGCCAGCAAGAGCACCAGAGGGGGCAGCGGGCTAGCCGTTCGCGCCGCCTCAATCGCGTTGTTCTCAGTCCCTTTCTCGCGCCCTCCCCGATGGTCCCGGTCGCCCGGTCAGTATAATCATCACACCGCCTCCAGCCCGTGTGGTGGGGAAGCGCGCTCCGCGGGTGAGGTCCATATGGCCCCGCTCCTCGCCCGCGCGATGCGAAACATTCACCTCAACGAATCGGTGAGCACGCTCTTTACTTAGCCGAACGCCTGCGCGTAATCGCGCACGAACTGCTCGATCGTGCGCGGTTTGGCCTTGCCCGCCTTCTCGACCGCGTCGGTGACCCGCGCCCCGTGTCCCGCGGCGAAGATCGCCACCAGCCCCACCAGATCGTCGGCGAGCCACCCCGGCATCCCCATGCCCAGCATCGCCTGCCGGGTTTGCTCCGGCGGCACGTCCACGTACTTCACCGGTTTCCCCAGCACACGGGAGAAGGTCTCCGCCACCTGCGCGTAGGTGCGCCGCGACCCGGGCGATGTCGCGCGCATCGATCAACGCGACCCTGCCGTCCCTGAACGATCCGTAGATCGCGCCCTGCTGCTTGATCGTCCCCGCCTGGCCGAGGAGGTTCTGCATGAACGAATGGGGCTGGAGGATCGTCCACCGCAGCCCGGACTGCCTGAGTTCCTCGTCGGTCTGGCCGTGCCAGCGCCCGAGCGACAGCTTCGATCCCGTCTCGGCTCCGATGGCCGAGAGCCGCACCACGTGCTGGATTTCAGCCCTTTTCGCCGCCTCGATCGCGTTGTGCTGATCCGCCACCTGCGTCGGGGAGGGGGGCCCGAGCAGGAACAACTTCGTCCCGCCCTTGAAGGCGGCTTCGAGCGACGCGCGATCCGCCAGATCCCCCTTCGCGATCTCGACGTTCCCGAGCGCCTTGCGCGCCTTCTCCGGGTCGCGCGCCACCACCTTGAACCGCGCGCCCAGCCCCCGCAGCTCCTTCACCACGTCCTTCCCGATCGTCCCCGTCGCCCCGGTCACGATGATCATCGCGCATCCTCCTTAATGTGATAGACAGGTCCTTCGCGGGCGAATCCCACAAGGCGCCTCACCTCGCCCCATGCGGCTTCGCCGTTCAGGCGAACGTCGACATCCGGGTCCGAATTTAAGGAGGCCCTCGAGCACGGCGTGCGCGGTTTGCAGCCGCGCCGGGTCGTGTGCTACCCTGGCGCCATGACTGTGCGGACCCGGTACGCGCCGAGCCCCACCGGCTACCTCCACGTGGGAGGGGCGTGGATGGCCTTCTTCAACTGGCTGTTCGCGCGCCACCACCAGGGGGTGTTTGTCCTTCGGATCGAGGACACCGATCGGGACCGGTCGACCGAGGAGTACGAGCGGTCGATCCTCGAGGATCTCCGCTGGCTCGGCATCGACTGGGACGAGGGCCCGGATGTCGGCGGCCCCTACGGGCCGTACCGGCAGACCGAGCGGGGCGCCCTGTACAATGCGGCCGCGCAGACGCTGCTCGGGCGCGACGCCGCCTATCCCTGCTACTGCACCCGCGAGGAGCTCGAGGCCGACCGCCAGCAGGCCGCCGCCGAGCGCCGCCCCCCTCGCTACTCCGGTCGGTGCCGGAACCTGACGCCCGACGAGCGTCGCGCGCGGGAAGCGGCCGGGCGGGTGGCCACCCTCCGGTTCCGGGTCCCCCAGGGCCGTCCGACGATCGTGGTCGAGGACCTCGTCCTGGGGCAGGTGGAGTTCGATCCGGCGGACCTGGACGATTTCATCATCCAGCGGTCCGACGGCACCCCCCTGTACAACTTCGCCAACGTCGTGGACGATCATGGGATGGACATGTCCCACAGCCTGCGGGGGTCGGAGCATCTCTCGAACACGCCCCGGCAGGTCTTG
Source organism: Candidatus Segetimicrobium genomatis (assembly GCA_005883865.1). Lineage (GTDB taxonomy): Bacteria > Sysuimicrobiota > Sysuimicrobiia > Sysuimicrobiales > Segetimicrobiaceae > Segetimicrobium. The sequence goes on along the minus strand of VBAO01000196.1, from coordinate 3,239 downwards.
ATCTACGAGGCGCTCGGGTGGACGCCCCCCCGGTTCGCGCACTTCCCGCTGCTGCTCGGTATCGACCGGAAGAAGCTCAGCAAGCGGCACGGCGACACCGCCGTTCGAGAGTACGCCGCCCAGGGGTTCCTGCCCGAAGCGCTGGTCAACTTCTTCGCCCTCATGGGGTGGTACCCGGAGGACGGCCGGGAGCTCTTTACCGTCGAGGAGCTGATCCACCGATTTCGGATCGAGGCGGTGGGGAAGAGCCCCGCCGTCTTCGACATCCAGAAGCTGAGCTGGATGAACGGCGTGTACATGCAGGCCGCGTACCGCCAGAACCCGGACCGGGTCGTCGACCTCGTCATCGCCTGCCTCAGGGATCAGGGGCTCCTCGACGGCGAGGTGACCCCCGAGCAGCGGGCGTACGTGGCCCGCGTGGTCGCCATCATGGGGGAGCGGTTGCGGCTGCCGCGCGACATCCTCACCTACGGCGACTTCTTCTTCCGCCCCCAGGTCGCGTTCGATCCGCAGGCGGTCGCGAAGCACCTGAGCGGCCCCGACACCGCGAAGGTGCTGCGGCATCTGCGGGAGGCGCTGGCCGCGACCCGCCGGTGGGACCTCCCGACGATCGAAGCGGCGGTGCGGGGCGGCGCGGCGCACCTGGGCGTCGAGGACAAGGCGGTCATCCACCCGCTCCGGGTCGCGTTGACCGGCAAGACCGTCGGTCCGGGACTGTTCGAGCTCATCGAGGTGCTGGGGAAGGAGCGCGTGCTCGAGCGTCTGGACCGGGCCATCGCCCGAGCGGTCGAGCCGCCCGCGTCCACCCCCCGGTAACGCTGGTTCCGTCAGGGCGACGCGGTGGAGGACGCGCGGCAGGTCACTGATCGACCGAGGGAATGACCCGCCCGGCCCCGGGGTTCGTCCACTCCAGATGGCCGCAGGTAAAGCAGAGCCAGACATCGGGATCCCGGTCCTCATACAGGAACATCGGGTGCATCTCCCCCCGGCACCTGGGGCAGGGCAGGGTGCCGTCCCGCTCCTTGTCGGGGGGATGCGACTCAGACATCGGGCCTCCTGATCCCGGCCTCGCGGACGCGCGATCCCACATGAGCTCATGGTAGCACAGATGACCCGCCGCGACATGGCCCTGGCCGCGCTCACGTCGGTGATCTGGGGCTTCGCGTTCGTCGCGGTGAAGATCGGGCTGGAAAGCTTCTCCGCCCCGCAGCTCACGGCCGTCCGGTTCCTGATCGCCTGTCTCCCGGTGGTCCTGGTGCCCCGGCCCGCCATCGCATGGGGATCGATCGTGCTGATCGGGCTGACGCTCTTCACGGGGCAGTTCCTCCTCCTATTTTTCGCCTATACGCAGGGGCTGCCTCCGGGTCTCGCCTCGGTGATCCAACAGATGCAGGCGTTTTTCACGGTCCTGCTCGCGGCGGTGTTCCTCCGGGACCTGCCCAGCCTTCGACAGGGCGCCGGCATGGCGATCGCGTTTGCCGGCCTCGCCCTGATCGGGTTGACGATCGGATCGGACCTCAAGGTGGCGGCGCTCGGTCTGGCGCTCGCGGGGGCATTGAGCTGGGCCGTGGGAAACGTGCTCGTGAAGCACGCGGCCGACGTCCCGACATTCCCGTTGGTGGTGTGGTCGAGTCTGATTCCCCCGGTGCCTGCGCTCATTGTGTCGGGCGTGTCGGATCAGCGCTCTCTGCTTGCGGCAATTCCCCTCGCGTCATGGTCGAGCATCGTGGCGGTCGTGTATTTGGGAGCCCTGGCCACCATCTTCGCCTTCGCGAGCTGGGGGAGGTTGCTCCAGCGCTACCCGGCCGCGGTGGTGACGCCATTCGCACTACTCGCGCCGTGCACGGGGGTCGTGGCTTCCGCCGCGGTCTTCCACGAGGTCTTCAGCCCGGTGCGCTACGCCGGCATGGGCTTGATCCTCTGCGGCCTTGCCGTGATCGTCGTTCACGTTGACCGTAGCGCGGGGGGCCCAGTATAATGAGGACGCTTCGAGTACGCTGGGGGATCGTCTAGCGGTAGGACGACGGGCTCTGGACCCGTTAGCGGGGGTTCGAATCCTCCTCCCCCAGCCATTTACTCCTTGACTTCCCACGCCGGATTCCAAGCGATTTCCCAGAGATGGCCGTCTAAATCCTGGAAGTATCCGGCGTACCCTCCCCAAAACCGCTCACGGGCAGGGTCCGCGATGTGGGCCCCCGCTCGTTCCGCTTGTTGCATGACGGCTTCGACTTCCCGTTTGGATTTGACGATGTGTCCGATCGAGAATTCTGCTGGGCTTGGTGGACCCACTGAGACTCGCGCGTCCTTGGCCAGCGCAGCCCTTGGATACAGCGCGAGCACCAAATCGTCGTTCATATTGAAGAAGACGACCGCGCCGTCCTCAAACTCCGTGCCGATGATCCCTTGCGTCGGCAACCCCAAGCCGTCGCGGTAAAAGCGGAGAGATTTCTCCAAATCATTGACACCCAAGGTGATCACTTTGATTCGTGGTTTCATCACGAGGATCATAGCAGAAGACGCCCGAATCGCACTCGCCGTCGGCGAGAAGGGAATGGCACATCAGCGCCGGGAGTACCCGCCTCGTGTTCGCTGCGTCCTCCGGTGACCTATGACCGTGGACCGATCCGCCGCTGCCGTCCTACCAGGAGCCAGAGCACCACGAGCACGAGGAGCGACAGAAGCGTCGGCAAGAGGGTCGTCCAGAATGGTTGGGATCGTGGCTCTACCGTGACCGCCGCCCCGTGGGCCAGAAGAACCTGCACGAAGGACGTGTCGCCGGGCACCACGTAGGTGCGAAATGCCTTCCCACTCTTGAACGTCCCTTCAACAATGCTGTCACCACGGATCACCACCCTGGCAACGCGGCCCTGCCGTGCTTCGGCAACAAACGTGCTGTACGGGATGATGGTGGACGGCAAAACGCGGTTCCGCTGATAGAGTGGCAGCAGCAGGTACAGGACCGCCGCGAGCATCAGCAGCGCCAGCAACCCCTTGCGCATAGGCTGTTCGAGTACGCCAACGCGCACGGGCGATCCTGTGGGACTTGAAGCCAACTGAAGCGTCGAGCGGACTGTCCGGCCCCCGTGTCGAAAAATTCCGGCACAGGAGGAGGCTGTGATGGCGACGCTCTACCTCGCAACCGGTGACGGGCTGGTCGTGGTCGGCAGGCGGGAGGAGCGCTGGCGGGCGGATCGGCAGTTGGTCGGGCTTCCGACCCAGTGTGTCGCGGCCGACCCCGA
>VBAO01000195.1 GCA_005883865.1 Candidatus Segetimicrobium genomatis | reverse complement strand
TAGCCGTTCTGCTCCCAGAACCCGGGGCGATCCTCGCGCATCAGGGTGAACCCCCGAACCCACTTCGCGCTCTTCCAGAAGTAGAGCTTGGGCACGACGAGGCGGCAGGGCCCGCCGTGCTCGGGGGTGAGGGGCTGGCCGTCGTGGGTGAACGCCAGCACGACGTCGTCGTCCAGCAGGGCCGAGAGCGGCAGGTTGGTCGTGTAGCCTCCGAAGCTCTCGATCATCACGAACCCCGCCTCCGGCCGGACCCGGGCCTGGCGCAGCACCTCGGCCGCCGATACGCCCTCGAAGGTGTTGTCGAACCTGGACCAGGCCGTCACGCAGTGGATGTCGCACCGCACGACGGTCCGGGGAAGGCTGGTAAACTCCGCCCATGTCCAGCGGCGCGGCGCCTCGACCTCCCCGGCCACAAAAAACTCCCATGTGGCCAGGTCGATCCGGGGGATCCCCCCGTAATATAGCACCGGCCACTTCGGGGTCTCGTACTGCCCGGGGGGCAACCGAGACCCTGCGTGCTGCGCCGTCACGCCGGAGGGGTTACTGGGGAGCCAGCGGGTCCGCCGCCTGGGGGGGCCGCGGAATCACCATCGCGGGACCGGTCACGTGGGCGGGGGAGCTGCCCGCGGCCGCCGCCATCGTCTCGGGCAGGAGATACGCCCCTTGGGTGAACAGCGTCTCCTGCAGTTCGTGCACCAGGGGAGGCGCCTCCGTGAACCGGGGGAGTGTGACCCGGGCTCGGATCGAGAGCACCGCCGCCACGCCGGCGGCCTGCCCCTCCTCCATCGTCGTCGGCGCAACGCGGGCCGATCCCGCGGCTTCATACGATGCCGAGATCGCCCGGCTCGCGACGAGAAGGTTGTCCACGCGGTACGGCACGAGGGCCCGGAGCGGAATCGTATAGACATAGCGGTTGGCCGCGTACGGGTTGTGGTCGCCGGGGCGGTAGGGGTGTAGGTCGATCGGATAGCTCGCCACGCCGATCGCATCCCAGAACACCCGGGAGTTCACGACGTCGTGCACGGTCAGCGTGTACAGGCCGCGGACGTGGCGGGTCTCGCGGATATACAGGTAATCGGCGGCCCGAACCAGGTCGGCGTGCTCAAACCCCGGGGCGCGGGCGCGGAGATACGCGAGGAGGACGGGCAACTCGGCGCGGGCCCGCTCGACCCCATCGTCGACCGATCCGGGGTCGGTGCCGTCCACCCCGTAGATCAACAGCCCGTTCACCAGCACCGTCCCGTCGTTCTGCCGGCCGAGGTTCAGGTCGTAAATGCCGGTCCCCGACATGATGGGGCGGTAGCCCCGCATGATGTCGCTGTATCCCCAGGCGTTCCCGTGATAGATCCCGCCCCGCAGGCCCCGGGGGCCGGGCCGGCTGGTGACGTACCCGACCACCTCTCGCCAGTTGACGCCGTCCAGCTCGAAGACCAGGGTCGCCGCCATCATCGCGCGGTCGATCCCCGACCCCTGCCGGCCCAACAGGTAGGGCACGCCTGCCATCGCCGCGATGTCCGCGTCGTCGGTGGCATCGATGATCCGCTTGGCGCAGAGGGTCTGATGCTCGTGCGTCTGGAGGTCCTCCACCACGACCCCCGTGATCAGCGGACCCTGCATGATCACATCGACCGGCCGGACGAGCAACCGCAGGGTCACCCGGGACTCCCGGCGGACCTCCTGCAGGAAGACGTGCTTGGCCAGCTCGACGTCGAAGGTCATTCCGAGTTGCTGGTAGATCTCCATGAAGACGCCCCGTGCGAGGTGCTGCCCGCCGGGGCCGAAGTCCATATCGAACATGTTGAGCATCGCGCCGGTGAGATCGCCGCCGAGATACGGGCGGGCCTCAATGAGCATGACCCGGCTGCCCAACCGCGCGGCCGAGACCGCGGCGGCGACGCCGGCCGGGGTTCCGCCGACGACGAGCACGGGGACGGAGGCCGTGCACCACCCCTGGCCGACGGTCGGGCCTCCCGAGGCGGGTGCCGACAGCCCCGACAGCGCCAGCAGGGCGCACCCTACCGCCCCGGCCCACGTGAATACGGTCGACCGCATCGCTCCCCCCATCTCTTCGCCTTCTATTATAGCAGGGCCCGCCGCCGGGCGGCACTCCGTCGTTCGGATACGGAGCGCCCGCGGTCGAATGAGCCGGGTCCTCCGTCCGGACGGTCAGGATTCGCGGACGGGCTGTGGGGAGGGGGGCCGGATGAAGATGCGGCAGAGCACGAGGCTGAACTCGTAGAGCAGCGCCATCGGAATCGCGACCAGGAGCATCGTCACGGGGCTCCAGTCGGGGGTGCCGAACACCGCGATCGCCGCGATGACCATGTAGGCGATGCGCCACTCGCGGCGCAGGGTCTGGGGGGACACGACGCCGAGGAAGGCGAGGGTGAGGATCACGAGCGGGGTTTCGAACGTCGCGCCGATGATCAGGAGGAAGAACAGCACAAACGAGATGTAGGCGTTGGCGGTGATCAGGACGTTGAACTGGGCGCCGGCCTGCGAGAGGAGCCAGTGAACGCTCACCGGGAGGATCAGCAGATAGCCAAACACGAGACCGCACGCAAACAGCAGCCCGGCGAGGAGCGCCAGCGGGATCGTTCTCCGCCGCTCGGTGTCCGTGAGCGCCGGGTCGACGAAGGCGTAGATCTGGTACATGATCCACGGCATGCTCACCGCGAACCCGAACAGGAACGCCACCTTCACCTTCACAAGGAACGGCTCGAGGACGGTGAGCGTGGTGAGCTTCACGTCCCCGGCCGGCCGGAGGAGGATTCGGAGCAGGACGTCCACGTACAGCAGCCCCACCCCGGTCGCCACCAGCAGACCGAGCACGGCGTACTGGAGCCGCTGGCGGAGCTCCTCGAGGTGCTCCACCAGGGTCATGTGTCTGTCCCGACTCGCCATGCTACTCCGTGCCGCGCGCGAGCTCTGAGACCGTCACGAGGTCATAGCCGCGCCGCTTCAGGTCCGCGATGATCTCGGGCAGCGCGCGGACCGTGCCGAGCGTCCCATTGTGGAGGAGGATGATCGCGCCCGGCTCCGCGCGCGCCAGCACCCGTTCCGCGAGGAGCTTCGGCGGGGGGGCCGCCCAATCCCCCGAGTTCACGGTCCACATCGCCAGGTTCAGTCCGGCCTCGCGCGCGACGCCGGCGACCTGCGGGCTGTAATCGCCGCCGGGGGGGCGGAACCACCGCGGCGGCCCGGCGATCGGGTCGATCGCCTCCGTCGTCGCCGCGAGCTCCTCCCGAATCGTCCGGGGGTCCAGGGTCGTCAGCTTCGGATGATGGAACGTGTGATTCCCCACCTCATGCCCATCCGCCGCCATCTGCTTGATCAGGTACGGGTAAGGGACGCCGCGCTCGCCGATCACGAAGAACGTCGCGCGGGCGCCAAACCGCCGAAGGATCGCGAGCAGCAGCGGCGTCGCCACGGGGTCGGGGCCGTCGTCGAACGTCAGGGCGATCTCCCGCCGGCGCGGGTTCCCGCGCCACAGCCGGCCGTCGCTTTCGAGGCCGAACAGGATGCCGTCGAGCCGGCGCTTCGTCTCCACGATGCGTTGGGGGAGGCTCCCATCGAAGTGCTCCGCCGACTCCACGGACCGGTCGCCGGGCAGTCCCCTAGCGCGGCGGGACTCGTGGGGGCGCGGGCGGTGCACGACAAGCGCGCCGGCTCGGAGCGCCGGGCTGTACCAAACGTCCCCGGCCCGCGCGAGGGCGAGTTCCGCCTCGAGGCCCGGCGGCCCGGCCAAGAGCGGATCCCGTTCGAGCCGGGCGGTGAAGGTCGCGTCGGTGCGCCGGACATCGAAGGGGCCGCGCACGTGATACTGCCCCGTCAGGACGACTTGGGCGACCCGGGGGTCGGCTCGGAACGCCGTCACGGCGAGTGCGCGCGCACGCGCCGCCACCTCGTGGACGGCTGCGGCGCCCCCCCCGGTCCAGTCCATCCCATAGACGAACCAGAGCCACGCGAGACGTCCCGCCCCCAGGCCGTCGCCGGCGACCGTGACCTTGACCACGAACGGCGTGAGCCCGGCGGCCGCGAGCGCCCTCCAGATGGGCACTCCGTCGGCGCTCACCCCCGCCCCGACCGGGTGCGTGTAGTTGGTGATGTACGGTGCGATGGGGACCGGGGGCACGTCCCGCCCCGGCGCCGCGGTCGCCCCCGGGCCGGACGCCGCCTCGGCGACCGCGATGGCACCAAACGCCGAACGATGCGCCGGGCGCAATCCCGAGACCGCCGGGACGGAGGCGGCGACCCGGATCAGATCGTCCTCGGGCAGGTCCCCCACGAGGGTGTAGGAGATCCCCCCGACGTTCCAGTGCAGCAGGGTGGCAACCCCCCGGGCCGTGACCGTCCCTTCGACCGACCCGACCCGCACCCGGCGCCCCTTGGGCGGCGGGCCCTGCGGCCCGCGGCTCTCGAACATCGTCAGAGTCGAGACGCCATCCGAGTACACCAACGTCGCGACCGGCTGGCCCCGCACGTCGACGACCCGGGCGCCCTTCGCCTGGAATCCTGCGGGCAGGTACGAGGG
>VBAO01000194.1 GCA_005883865.1 Candidatus Segetimicrobium genomatis | reverse complement strand
AACGACGGCGGTGCGGGCCGAGCGCGGGCCCGAGTTTCGTAGACGGGACGCGCGCGGGTTCTGAAGGTACCGCTCCAGCACCCGCAGGCCGTCCAGGTTGTGGGCGGAGGCAAACACATCCACGTACGGCAGGGCGGTGCTCATGCCCTGGGTGACCGGCTCGTACCCGGGGCTGCCGAGCAGGGGATTGAGCCAGATCACCCGGCCCGCGCGGGCATGAAGCCCGCGCATCGCGTGTTCGAGCACCTCGAGGTCGCCGGTGTCCCAGCCGTCGCTGACGATCACGACGATCGTGCGCGCGTCGACGAACCGGCGGGCGTACCGGTCGTTGAACTCCCGGAGGCTCGCACCGATCTTCGTGCCCCCGGACCAGTCCGGCACCTGGCGCGCGGCCTCGTCGAGGGCCGCGTGGATGTTCCGGCGGCCGAGCGCATCCGTGACCCGGGTCAGCGAGGTGCTGAACAAAAACGATTCCACGTGGCTCAGGGCGCCCTGGAGGGCATAGACAAACTGAATCAGAAAGCGGCTGTAGATATCCATCGATCCGCTGACGTCGCAGAGCAGCACGAGCCTGGCCTTCCGGATCTTCCGCCGGCGCCAGACCAGGTCGAGCACCTCGCCGCCGTAGCGGAGGTTGCGGCGCATGGTTCGCCGGAGATCGATGAGGGAGCCGCGCCTGGATGCCCGGGTCCGGCGCGAGAGCCGGGTCGCGATGAGGCGGGCGATGGCCACGATCAGTTCGGTGATCGCCTGAAGCTCGTCCGCGGCGAACGCGCTGAAATCCTTGTGCGTCCGGCCCTCGACCGGGCTGTAGGCGGGCACCTCGCGCTCCTCGGCCGCCTCCTCGCTGTCGTTCCACCCGGCGACGGCGAGTTCGCCGCGGCGCTCGTCACGGGCCTCCGGGCCGGGCAGGGGGGGGTCGTCTCCCCCCGTTGCCTCCTCGGACGGCCCGCCGGTGAGCGCGGGACTCCTCCGCCTGGGAACACAGCACTGTTCGCAGCGCCAGACGGACCGCCTCGCGATCGGTCAGGTCCACCTCGAGCAGAGCGCGGAGGGCGTCGCCGATCTCCGAAGGTCCCACGAGGAGCCCCCGCCGCCGGAGGCGTCGGCCAAACAGCGTGACGTTCCCAGCCAGGGTCCCCGGCCGGCTCCATGCCGGGGTCCCCCGCGGGGCTCCGCCACCCGGGGCGTCAGCGTCCCTTGGGGAGTTGAGCGGCCAGGGAGGCGATCCGCTCCGAGTTCCATCCATCGCCGCTCTGCCCCATCGCGTCGATGGTGCCGAGGATGGGCCGCAGGTACTGCGTGCGGACGCGGGTGAGGTCCTCTTGATCCTTGCACAGGCAGCCGAGGGTCTCCTCGACCGCGACAGGGTCGAGGTGGTCCCGATGGAGCGCCAGCAGCGCCGCGCTCCAGTCCAGGGTCTCCGCGATGCCCGGGACTTTGTCGAGGTCGACGCGGCGCACCAGCTGCATGAAGGCGCCGATCTGCTGGGCCAGCCGCTCGTTGATCCCCGGCACCTTCCGGTGGATGATCGTCAGTTCTTTTTCGAAGGTGGGGTAGTCGATCCACAGGTACAGACACCGCCGGCGCAGGGCGTCGCCGAGGTCGCGGGTCCGGTTGCTCGTCAGGACCACGTACGGGATGTGGCGGGCGCGGATCGTCCCGAGCTCCGGGATGCTCACCTGGAAGTCCGAGAGCACCTCCAGGAGGAACGCCTCGAACTCCTCATCGGCCCGGTCGACCTCGTCGATGAGCAGGACGGACGCGCGCTCGGCGGTAATGGCCTGCAGGAGCGGCCGCTTCAGCATGAACGGCTCGCTGAAGATCAGGTGCTCCTTCTCCTCCGCCGGCCGGCCGGAGGTCTCCTCGAGCTTGATCCGGAGCATCTGCCGCTGGTAGTTCCACTCGTACAACGCCGTGTGCACGTCCAACCCTTCGTAACATTGGAGGCGGATCAGGTCGGTGTCGAGGGCGCTGGCCATGACCTTGGCGACCTCGGTCTTGCCGACCCCGGCCGCCCCCTCGATGAGGAGCGGCTTTCGCAGCACGACGCTGAGGTAAATCGACATCGCCACGTCGCGGTCGGCGATGTACCCCTGCCGCTGCAGGGTCTCGATGATTTGGGGGATCCCCCCGAACGCATGCTGCGGTGCCGGTCCCATCTGAGGTCGCAACTCCTCCTGCCGCGCCGCGGGCAGCCCCGCCGGCCGCGCAATTCGACTCATTCATTTTAACACGGATGAGGAGCCGGATGCCCTGCTATCCCTTGCGCGCCGCCCCGGGTTTGCGCTTCGCCCTCCCCAACACCCGCTCCGCGGCCGGCCTCGACAGGCCGCCCGGCGTGTCCCCGAGGACCTCCCCGTGCCCGAGGCCCAGGGTCTTGATCCACCGCTGCTGGCCCAGCGTCAGCGCGACGAAGAACCCGAGCTCGACCAGCTCCGGGATGGTGAAGTGCCGGTGGAGTTGCGCCCACAGCGCGTCGTCCGCGATCTCCGCGTTCCAGAGGATCGCGCTCGTGTAGGTGAGGGCCACCTTCTCCCGATCCGTGAACTTGGTGGAATCCGCGAAATGCAGGAGGTCGCCGTATTTCGCTTCCGTGAGGCCCTGCCGTCCAGCCTGGACGGACCGCTGCACGCCTCAGTACTCGCACTCGATGGACTTGGAGACGTAGACGCGACAGAGCTCCTTGAGGCTGTGGTCGAGGACCCCGCCCCGAAACGTCAGGCCCCAGGCCTGGGAGAACGCCCGGATGACGGCGGGATTGTGCGCCCGAACCGCCTGGCTCTCGGGCCGCGGGGTGCCCTCGCGCCGCGCGACCTCGAGGTACCCAAGGATCTCCGGATCGGCAATGGACGCGGGGTCAACGTACGGGATCCGCGGCATGGTCACGCCACCCCTTTCTCTCTCGCGCGAATGTCCACTGTCTGGCGCCGCGCCCCCAGCCGGACGGCGCGGGCGATCACCCGCCCAATCGGGTGGCCCGAGGCGAGCCGCGCCTTGGCGGTGTGCGGCAACCGCTTCAGCAGGCGCTCCAGGCCGAGGGCGGCGCGCCGCGTCGGACATCGCCAGACCGCCGCGAGGGTCAGCGGGCCGCGGCTCCGCGTGTACCGCGAGGCCGCGCCGTCCTGGTGCGCCGCGAGGCGGTGCAACGGGTCCACGGTGTAGCCGGCGTAGAAGCTGCCGTCACCGCACCGCAAGAGGTACGCGTAGTGCCGGCGGGGGCGCGGCGGCTGCCCCCCGGGGGTCGCTCTGGGCATCGCCTGGAAGGATTCGCCCCGCTTTCACATCTCCCTGGGATCCCGCCGATGCGCGCCAGGATAGGAGTTCCCCCGACGAGCACCGAAGGAAGATCTCCCCTATGAGCACCCGCTACGCCGGCGCGCGCATTCCCCGCAATGAGGATCCTGCATTGCTGCGCGGGCAGGGATTGTTCGTCGACGACCTCCAATTGCCCGGGATGGCCCACGCGACGGTTTTGCGCAGTCCGCACGCGAACGCCCGCATCGAGCGGATCGACGTGCGCCGCGCCCGCGCCGCTCCGGGCGTCCTCGACGTCCTGACCCACGCCGATCTCGGCGCCCTCGGCGCCCCCCTGCCGAAACTCATCCCGCATCCATCGCTCACCCACCACAAGACCCAGCAGGCGCTGTCGCCGAGAGTCGCTATGCGGCGGAGGATGCGGCCGACCTCATCGAGGTCGTGTACACGTCGCGGCCGGCGGCGGTCTCCCTCGAGGCGGCCGCCGCGCCCGGCGCGCCGCGGGTGCACGAGGACATGACGAGCAACGTCTGCGCGCATTACACGCAACGGGTCGGCGACGTTGAGCGCGCGTTCGCCCAGGCGGCCCACCGGTTCCGGGAACGGCTGGTGCTGGACCGCGGGGCGGCCGCGCCGATGGAAACCCGCGGGGTCGTCGCGTCGTGGCAGCCGCGCACCGCGCACCTCGAGGTGTGGGACAGCACCCAAGCCCCCATCCCGATCCGCAACGGCCTCGCGGCGATGTTCCACCTGCCCCAAGGCAACGTCCGCGTCGTCGCCCCCGACGTCGGCGGCGGGTTCGGCCCGAAGGTCATGATGTTCTACCCTGAAGAGATCCTCGTGCCGCTCGCCTCACAGCGCCTGGGGCGGCCGGTCAAGTGGATCGAGGACCGCCGGGAGCATTTCGTGGCGACGACGCAGGAGCGGGAGCAGATCCACGACGCCGAGATCGCCGTCGACCCTGGGGGCCGCATCCTGGGGGTGCGGACCGAGTTCCTCTACGACGCGGGCGCCTACTGCCCGTACGGCCTCATCGTGCCGATCGTCGCCGGCACCACGCTCCCCGGCCCCTACCGGATTCCCCACTACCACTGCGAGTTCACCGCCGTCTTCACGAACAAGACGACCGTGAGCCCGTATCGGGGCGCGGGCCGGCCGCACGGGGTGTTTGTGATGGAACGGCTCCTCGACCGGGCGGCCGGTGAGCTCGGGGTGGACCGGGCCGAGATCCGCCGGCACAACCTCATCCAGCCCGACGAGTTTCCCTACGAGGTGGGCCTGATCTACCAGGACAACGCGCCGGTCCAGTACGATAGCGGCAACTACCCCCGGTGCCTCCAACGCGCGGTGGACGCGATCGGGTACTCGGGGTGGGCGATGCGGCAGGCCGCGGACCGCGCGGCGGGCCGGTATCTGGGGCTGGGGATCGCCTGTTACGTGGAAGGCACCGGCATCGGACCATACGAGGGCTGCCGGGTCACGGTGGAGCCGTCGGGCAGGGTCTCCGTCGCCACCGGGGTGGGCACGCAGGGCCAGGGCCACCAGACGACGCTCGCCCAACTCGTGGCCGACGCGCTGGGGGTCGCGCCCCGGGACGTCGTCGTGCGCACCGGCGATACCGCGGCCTTCGGGTGGGGCACCGGGACATTCGCGAGCCGGGCGGCGGTCGTGGCCGGCACGGCGGCGGCGCTCGCGGCCCAGGCGGTGCGCGAGAAGGCGCGCCTCGTCGCCGCCTCGCTCCTGGAGGCCCGCCCGGACGAGATCGAGCTCGACGCCGGCAGGGCCTTTGTGCGTGGGGTACCCGCGCGCGCGATCCCCCTCGGGGAGGTCGCGGCCGCGGCCAATCCCCTGCGGTTCGCGATGCCGGCGGAGTGGGAAGGCCCGGGGCTGGAGGCCACCCGATACTTCGCGCCCCCTCGGGCGACGTTCAGCAACGGCGTCCACGCCTGCGTCGTGGAGGTCGACCCGGACACGGGCATGCTCGCGATCCACCGGTACGTCGTCGTCCACGACTGCGGGCGCGTGCTCAACCCGATGATCGTGGAAGGCCAGATCCACGGTGGGGTGGCCCAGGGGCTCGGCGGGGCCTTTTGGGAGAAACTGGTGTATGATCCGCAGGGGCAGCCCCTCGCGACGACGTTCATGGACTACGTGCTCCCGACGGCGGCGGAGATGCCGCCGCTCGAGGTCGTGCACGAGGAAACGCCCTCGCCGCTCAACCCGCTGGGCGTCAAGGGCGCGGGGGAGGCCGGCGTGATCCCCGTCGCGGCCGTGATCGCCCAGGCGGTCGAGGATGCGCTGCGCCCGTTCGGAGTCCACATCGCCGAGATGCCGCTGAGCCCGGACCGGGTGCGGCGCCTTGTGGCGGACGCCAGGAGGATCCCATGCGCGTAGATGGCAAGAACACGTTCGCGGCCCCGGTGGAGACCGTCTGGAAGCAGATCATCGATCCCGCGGTCCTGCGCCGTTGCACCCCGGGCCTCAAGGAACTCAAGGAGGCCGGCCCGGACACCTATCAGGCGACGCTCGTGATCGGGATCGCCGCGGTCAAGGGCACGTACGCCGGCACCCTCGCGATCACGGAGAAGCGGGCCCCCACCCACTGCAAGATCACGCTCGACGGAACCGGAGGGGCGGGGTTCATGAAGGGCGAGGGGACCATCGATCTCGAACCGCAGGGAGGCGGGACCCTGCTCACGTGGGCGGGCGACCTCCAGGTGGGCGGGCTGATCGCCGGCGTCGGGCAGCGCATGCTCGGCGGGATCGGGAAGATGCTGATCGGCCAGTTCTTCAAATGCCTGGAGGAGAACCTCGGAGGGGGCGCGTGAAGCCGGCCCCGTTCCAGTACCTCTGCCCCCGGTCGGTCGACGAAGCGGTCGACCAGCTGGCCCGGCACGGCGACGACGCGAAGGTGCTGGCCGGAGGGCAGAGCCTCGTGCCGCTGATGAACATGCGGCTGGCCCGCCCCCGGGTGATCATCGACATCAACCGGATCGACGCGCTCGGGTACCTCCATGACGACCACGGTGTGCTCCACGTTGGGGCCCTCACCCGCCAGCGGGCGGCGGAGCGCTCGCCGCTCGTGGCCGCGCGGTGCCCGCTGCTGCGCGATGCCCTGCGCCTCGTCGGTCACGTGCAGATCCGCACCCGGGGGACGATCGGGGGGAGCCTCGCCCACGCCGACCCGGCCGCGGAACTGACCGCGATCTTCGCCGCGCTCGACGGGGAGATCACCGCACGAAGCGCCCGCGGCACGCGGGTGATCGCGGCGCCGGACTTGTTCGTCTCGTACCTCACCACCTCGCTCGATCCCCGGGAACTGCTGGTCGAGGTGCGGATCCCCGCGCTTCCCCCGGACGCGGGGTGGTCCTGGATGGAGATCGCCCGCCGCCACGGCGACTTCGCGCTGGCCGGCGTGGGCGTCGTCCTCGCCGGGCGGCGCGGGGTGATCGCCGAGGCCCGGATCGGGCTCGTGGGCGTCGGACCGACGCCGGTCCGGGCCGCGCGGGCCGAGCGCATGCTCAACGGCCAGGCGCCCTCGGAGGCGTTGTGGGCGGAGGCGGCCGACGCCGTGCGGGCTGCGGTCACGCCCGACGGCGACATCCACGCCTCGGCCGAGTACCGAAAGCACGTCTCCGGGGTCCTCGCCCAGCGCGCCCTGCGGGAGGCGTATTCACGGGCGCGGATGGCCGCATAGTGGCGGTCCACCCGATCACCCTCCGCGTCAACGGCAGGGAGTACTCCGGACAGGCGGAGGCCCGCAAGACCCTGGCCGACTTCATCCGGGAGGACTGCGGTCTGACCGGTACGCACCTCGGGTGCGAACACGGCGTCTGCGGCGCCTGCACCATTCTCATGGACGGCGAGGCCGTCCGCTCGTGCCTCCTCTTCGCGGTGCAGGCCGAGGGCGCCGACCTGAGGACGGTGGAAGGACTCGCCGATGGGGACCGGCTCCACCCGATCCAGCAGGCGTACTGGGACCACCACGCCCTGCAGTGCGGATTCTGCACGCCCGGGTTCCTGATGACCACGCTCGCGTTCCTTCGCGACAACCCTCGGCCCACCGAGCGGGAGATCCGGGAAGGGCTGGCCGGGAACCTCTGCCGGTGCACGGGCTACCAGAACATCGTCGAGGCGGTGGCCGCGGCGGCCGCGGCGCTGGCGTCGGGGGCGATTGCGCAGGCGGCCGCTCCCCACGGCGTCGTCCCGCGGGCCGCGGTTCCTGCGCCGCTTCCACCGGCCCGGGCGGCCGCCGCGGTCGACGGGATCGTCCGCCGGGCGCGCAGGAGGAGGAAGGCGGTTGCCGTGAAGAAGACATCCAAACGGCAGCGAAAACGGTCACGGTAGGGTGCAGATCGTGTCAGTGGTGCATCGAGCGATGACCAACCGGGTTGAGGCGCTCTCGATGGCCTGGGGGGTCGGTCGGGTCCTCCGGCAGGAAGGGTGGGACGGGGAGGTCCTGGCCGTGCACCCCCACAGCTGCTACCTCGTGGACGAGGACGGGGCGGTCTACGCCGTGGTCCAGGAGAGTCTCGGCAACGGCCCGCTGAACCTGGTCATCCCAGCCGTCGTCTCCCAACCGTTTCAGGGCCTGTCCCCGGGCGGGACGATTACCTCCACCGGGGACACACTCCTGTTCGGCGACACCCTCGAGGTGGGGATGGCGAACGCGCAGCTGTGGGATCCGAAATCGTATCTTGCGCTGGACCATGATCCTGACGGC
This sequence comes from Candidatus Segetimicrobium genomatis, assembly GCA_005883865.1. Taxonomy (GTDB): domain Bacteria; phylum Sysuimicrobiota; class Sysuimicrobiia; order Sysuimicrobiales; family Segetimicrobiaceae; genus Segetimicrobium. The sequence goes on along the minus strand of VBAO01000194.1, from coordinate 249 downwards.
CTCCGGCGCGCCGTAGAAACGGTCACCCAGGCGGCCACGACCGCCTCGCCGGAGGGGAGCCTGGCCCGCCTCCTCCCATACCTCCAAGAGGAGGACCTCCCGGCGCCGCTTCAAAAAGCCGCCCATCTGCCGCGAAGCCACGCGTTGATGGGCGGGCTCGCCGAATCCCTCGCGCGTCGCAACCGGCGGGGCCTGAAGGTCGTCACCTCGTCGATGGCCGGACTCGGGCCGGGGCTCACGCCCGCGTGC